>JAHECK010000090.1:0-7763 GCA_024641785.1 Flavobacteriales bacterium
CTCCCGGAAGAAAACCTAAGTCTTGATTTGTAAGTGGAATAACCGGACGGGTAATATAAATCTGACGGTAATTGCTTCTTTGCTCTAAAGCAGCTGCTAAAGCCAATAATGTTTTTCCTGTTCCTGCTTTTCCTTGTAATGAAACTAATTTAATCGCCGGATTAAGCAAGGCATGAATGGCAAATGTTTGTTCCGCATTTAAGGCTTTTACATTGAATACCTTAACAGAATCAACCTTATCTATCGTTCCTTCATCCGAATTATAGCGACCTAATGCTGATTGCTTTCCGCTTTTTAATAAATAAAATTCGTTAGAAATAGGGTCTTTTACTTTCGCTAATCTTGGACTTATCGTTCCTTTTTCATAGAAACGATCGATGGAAGAAGGAGCTACATTTTCAATATAGCGTTTCCCTTTATAAATATCCTCTACATTTTTAACAGCCTGTGTTTCATAATCTTCGGCTCTTAAGCTCAGCGCTTTCGCTTTTAATCGAAGGCAAATATCTTTTGATATCAATGCCACATTCGCTTCAGGATATTGTTCTTTAATCGAAAGTGCACAGTTTAAGATCCGATGATCGTATTTACCGGGTCCTAATAAAGTTTCTGCATTAAGGTCTTTCACTTTACCTGTTAATGCTACTTTAAATTTTCCAAGACCTTTTCCTAAGGGAAGCCAGTCACTTATTAATTTGTCTTTAGATATTGAATCGATAAATCGGATAAAACCGCGGGCTTCATAATTGACCGTATCATTCCCTTTTTTAAAATTATCAACTTCTTCTAAAACCTCGATAGGAATGACAATATCATGTTCGTCAAAACTCTCAACTGACTGACTATCATATAATATAACGGACGTATCTAATACAAAAATCTTTCTTGCTTCTACACTCTTTTTCTTTGCCATTTAGTCTTATTTTATTATGATTAAAGTAATTAATTTCATAATAGAATTGAATAAACTTATCAAAACGTATTCACAATTCTTGTTGATAAAATTTTTGAATTTACCGTTGAATTCTGGCCTAAAGATCAATCTTCTGTATGTAGGAAAATCTTATATTTTGCAGCTAATGCATTCATTAATTCCTGATCAGTAGCATTTACGATAAAATAATCGCTGAAGGAACAAAACTCCATAAAACGAATAATTTCGTCTTCATCATCAATACCGGTAGCACGCTGAATTAAATAGGGATTGTATTTTGAAAAGATGTAATCACGAGTACTTTTTTGGGCTTCCACTTCTGCGATTTTTGTTCTTTGTTTTCCTTCTTTACCATAACGGTCATATAGTCCTGAAAAAATACCAGAAAAAGTAACTCCAAAACCGCCGCTTGCAGGCATATCCATATAGCCATACCATTCCCATGGAATTGAAAAATCGACCATTTGATCTTCAGCTAATGGTAATTCCATCAGTTCATCTTTAAATTCCTCATAAGTCATCGAACCTAGAATATTGACGGTCTCCAATTCATAGATCTTAGGCTCTAAAAAAATATGGATCCTGAAGTCTTTTTGACGGATAAGATCTTCACAATAAATCTTATAGGTTTTAAAGCCGATGGTCGAAACGAATAAGGTGTCTTCATCTGTTATTTCCATAAAGAAATAACCATTAATATCCGACATGTTTCCTTTTTTTCCCGGCAGTGTATATACATTCGAAGCTGTCACAAAACTACTGTCTCGAGCATTGAAAAGTCTACCTTCTAAAGCATAAACGGTTTGCCCATTTACTGAGCCTATTTTTAGTAGAAACAGAATTAGAATTAGTAATTTTAATTCTATACTTTTATTATTAATTAATATTTTTTTACTCAAAAACCAAATTATTTAATACTACCTATAAAATGAAAAACATTAGATATTATTCTCTTTTTATTGTTTTTTTTCTTTTTGCAACAATCGGAAAATCTCAAGAACAAGAACAAAGTACTAAAAAACTGTATTCATCTGCTAGTTTTGAAATGATTTTCTCTTTAGCTAATACAGATTCAGATTCCGGAAATTATGCAAACGTTCTAAGATTTGCGCCAGTCTTCAACTTTCAATGGTTGATCAATTATGATATGTCGAAGAATTTTGGTGTTTATTCTGGTATTGACATGCGAAACTTAGGGCTTATCCGTAATCATACTTCTGAAAATCCTGAAGTGAAATATAAGCACCGTTCTTATATGCTTGGTTTACCTGTCGGAATTAAATTAGGTAACTTAGATAATGGGACTTTTCTATATCTCGGTGGTCAGATCGAATGGGGTTTTGTTTATAAGCAAAAAGAATTTGTAAATGATAATAAAACCAAATTCAAAGAATGGAATTCTAATCGAATAAATCAGTGGCAACCTTCTGTTTTTCTTGGTATTAACCTTCCTTATGGAACAAATATCAAATTCAAATATTATTTTAATAATTTCTTAAACGAAGATTATGTTCAGTATGATGCCGCTGGCGGAACGAGTAAGCCTTATGCAAATCAAAATTCACAGATCTTCTACTTCTCTTTGAATTTTATGATGTTTGAACCTATTCATGAATACAAAAAAATGTTTTAAGAAAAAGTCCACTTAAAAAGCACTATTAAATAAACCAGACTCTAATATAAAGAGTCTGGTTTTTTGTTAAATGAATAGCAGGGGTGCTGGAAGTTGAGTGTAAAAATGCTTTATGTTTCCATGAGCATTTCGACGGATAGATTTATGCATTTGATTCTAAGAACTTATCCAGCATTTTACCTGTTTGTATATTCAGCTTATTTTTAAAAAAAGGAGTGAAACCAAGTAGAAACCCTTTCCATCCGATTGCCTGTTTCGCCCATTTATAAAGATCGAAAGAATCTTTATGCTCGATGATCAAGCCATCTTTAAAAATAAAATGAGCATGGATCTTATTTAAAACCTTACGTCCTGTTGCCTTAAAAGTATAGCTCGCTTCCCAATATGCTTCCCCACTATTTTCATCTGTCGATAGAATTTTAAAATCGATCTTAAGGTCAGTAGCAGATGCACATAACATTTTCCACATGGCACTGACGTATGGTTCTTTTAATACTCCAAAAGCCGGATCTTCAAAACGGACCTCCGGAGCGTAAAAACGCAACATTGTCTCTGCATCTTTCTTTTGAAAGGCGCGATAGAATTCATGAATGATCTTTTGATTGATCTCTTTCAACTTAATTGAATTTAGATTGCAAAAAAGGAGCAGTTTGGGATCTTTTATCTGATAATAGTTCTTTAGGAGTCCCTGTAAATAATAAATTTCCTCCTCCTATTCCACCTACCGGACCTAATTCTATCACCCAATCGGCAGATCGAATTACATCCGTATTATGTTCAATAACAATTACACTATGTCCTAAATTAACCAGCGCTTTCAATGCTTTAAGAAGTTTCTCAACATCATGAAAATGCAGACCCGTTGTAGGCTCATCAAAAATGAAAAGCGTATTGGGATTATTTTTACCTTTAATTAGAAATGAAGCCAATTTAATTCGCTGTGCTTCCCCTCCACTTAATTTACTTGAAGATAAGCCTAGTTTTACATAGCCCATTCCTACATCCTGCAAGGGGCGAAGTTTTGCAACGATCTTTTTACAATAGGAATTTTTCAGATCAACAGAAAAGAAATCCATCGCTTCATCAATCGTAAGTTCAAGAATATCAAAAATGTTCTTTCCATTAAATTCAACATCCAGCACTTCGTCTTTAAATCGTTTTCCTTTGCACTCATCGCAACGGAGATATACATCTGCCATAAATTGCATTTCAATCTTGACCTGCCCTTCTCCTTCGCAGGTTTCACATCTTCCTCCAGCTACGTTGAATGAGAAAAAAGAAGGCTTCATACCATTCATTTTAGCCGATTTCTGATCTGCATAAAGACCACGAATATCATCGTAGGCTTTCACGTAGGTTACCGGATTCGAACGTGAAGATCGTCCAATTGGATTTTGATCGATCATTTCTACGATCTCAATTTTACTTAGATCTCCCTTTATTTCTTTATGCTTACCTGTTTTATTTCCGTAAGTACCCAGGCGTTTTTTGATGGCTGGGTATAAAATATCTTTAACAAGAGTCGATTTTCCACTTCCTGAAACACCACAGACTACTGTTAAAATATTTAAGGGGAAAGTGATATCAATATTTTTAAGATTATTCTCAGCTGCGCCTATGATCTGAATCGAAGAATTCCAGGATAATTTATTCTCTCCAAAATTGATACTTCTCTTTCCACTCAAATATTCAGCGGTAAGCGTACTTGCCTTTCGCATTTGATCAAGATCTCCTTGAAAAACAACTTCACCGCCAAGGGCTCCTGCATAGGGCCCAAGATCTACAAGATGATCAGCGGCTTCAATAATTCCCTCATCATGTTCTACAACGATCAAGGTATTTCCCAGATCCTTTAAATTTTTTAAAACTTTGATTAATCGTTCTGTATCCTGAGGATGAAGTCCGATTGACGGTTCATCTAAAATATACATTGCTCCGACTAAACTACTCCCTAATGAAGTCGCTAAATTGATCCGCTGAGATTCTCCTCCTGAAAGCGTATTTGAATTTCTATTCAGCGTTAAATATCCTAATCCAACATCCTTAATAAATTGAAGTCTACTTCGAATCTCTATTAAGATCCGGTCTGCTACTTTCTCTTCATAGGGACTAAGTTTTATATCATTAAAAAATGCCATCAAAGCATCTATTGATTTCAACATCAATTCCTGGATCGATTTTCCGTCCACTTTTACATAGCTTGCATCTTTTCTAAGTCGAGTCCCTAAACAATCGTGACAAATAGTTTTACCTCTATAGCGACTCAGTAAAACACGGTATTGAATTTTATAGGATTCGCCTTCGACCATTTTAAAAAAGTCGTTGATCCCGCTAAAATGAGCATTCCCATTCCATAATAAGAGATATTCTTCTTCGGTTAATTCTGATATTGAACGATGGATCGGAAAATCAAATTTGGGTGAAGCTTTAATAAATCGATCTAAAAAAAGTCCCATTTTCTCACCTTTCCATGGTGCTATCGCTCCATCATAAACCGATTTTGATTTATCCGGGATCACTAAATCTTCATCCACTCCAATCACACTTCCAAAACCCTCACATGTTTTACATGCCCCAACGGGATTATTATAGGTGAAAAAGGCCAGGCTAGGTTCTTCGAATTTCATTCCATCGGCTTCGAACTTATCTGAAAAGATTCGAATGCTATTTTCCTTCTCGTCAATCACCTTTTCAACAAAGCAATCTCCATGACCTTCATATAGGGCTAATTGTACTGAGTCGGCAATTCGCGAACTACTTGTTTCATCATTATGCTGGACCATAAAACGGTCAATGATCAAACTCCATTCGCTTTTATCATCCTCATTCAACTTTAAAGCCTGATCGATACGCAATACTCGATCACCGGCTTTAATTCGATTAAATCCCTGTTGCAATAAAATTTTCAATTGTTCTATTCGGCTTCTTCCTGAATAAGGAATGATAGGAGCATAAATTGCCACTTTTGTACCCTCGTCAAAAGAAAAAATATAATCGACAATATCACTTACTTTATCCTTTTTCACTTCCGTTCCGGAAATTGGGGAGATCGTTTTACCTATACGTGTATAGAGTAATTTAATATAATCATACAATTCTGTAGAAGTACCAACAGTAGATCGAGCATTTCGAGAGATCACTTTTTGCTCAATAGCGACTGCCGGAGAGATTCCTTTAATATGATCAACATCCGGCTTTTCAAGTTTCCCAAGAAACTGTCTTGCATAAGAAGATAAACTCTCAACATATCTCCTTTGACCTTCGGCATATAAGGTATCGAAGGCTAAAGATGATTTTCCGGAGCCACTTACACCTGTAAATACAATAAACTGATTTCGTGGTAATTCAAGGTCAATATTTTTTAAATTATGAACCCTGGCCCCCTTAATACTAATATTTCTTACTTTTTTGATAGGTAATTTGCTCTTCACTGACCTTATTATATATCGTAAAAAACACTAAAATTATTGATTAATTTGCTTTTATAGAATAATTAATTTTACTTTGGACTTGAAGAATGGATTTAAGGACCCCTTTCTTTAATAAGTTAAACCTATCTAAATTTAAAATTTCGCCTATAGTAAAACATTTACACTAAAAATTAATTGTCTTTTTTTTAATCGTGTAATGTGTTTTGTTATGAAGAATATCAAGGTTTCAGATCAAATTCTTATTGAAAATTATCTTGGCGGGGATGAATCATCTTTTGAAAAACTTTTATTAAAGTATAAAGATCGTGTTTATACACAATTATACTTAATGGTTAAAAACAGAGATCTGGCAGAAGATCTATTCCAAGAAACTTTTATTAAAGTAGTAAATACACTCAAATTGGGTAAGTATAACCATGAGGGTAAATTTTTACCATGGGTTAAACGAATCGCTCATAATCTTGCCATTGATCATTTCAGAAAAATGAAAAAAAGAAATGAGATCCATAACAGAGATGAGTATGATCTTATGGCAAATATTCCTGAAGAAAGTTTAAACATTGAGCAAACTATAGTCAATGAGCAAATAATGTCTTCTTTAAAAACACTAGTAGAAGAGCTGCCATTGGAGCAAAAAGAAGTAATTAAAATGAGGATTTATATGGGTCTTAGCTTCAAAGAGATCGCAGAAGAAACAGATGTAAGCATTAATACAAGTTTAGGAAGAATGCGTTATGCTCTGATCAACTTAAGAAAGCTCATCACTGATAAAAATTTAAATTTAAATATAAGCTAATACAATAATCAGTAATGAACTTCGTTTCATAGGTATAAAATCCAAAAATCGGTGTTGCCTATGAAAAATTTTACTCCTTATTCTTCTTTAAATAGTCAAATAAATATGGAGGCAAAACATGACGAAGAAAGTCATAAATCGCCTAAAGATCAAACCATTAAATTCATTTTGGCTTATTCAAAATCGATTGAAGCACATCCATCAAAACATTTCAATAACTTGATTTTGAATCTAAATTAACTCATCCCGCTTCGGCGGGATTTTTTATTAATACTTATTTATTTTCGCATCAAATTTTATTCCCAAGAAATTGAACTTTCCATTAAAGTAATATTCATTGTTATAATTTCTTTTATAGAATAGCGCTTAAAACGTATCTTCGTTAAATGGACATTAAATCCAAATTAAGAAGGATCATTTTCGAGTTCGATACTCCCGGAGGGAAGTTGTTTGATATCATCCTCATTTTTGCTATTCTGGGAAGTCTTATCGTTGTGATGCTTGATAGCGTCAGTAATATCCATTTAAAATATGAAGACCAGCTTCAAGGCATAGAGTGGTTTTTCACCTTCATTTTTACTATTGAATATATTGCCAGAGTTTATTCTTCCGAAAAACCCTGGCAATATATTTTTAGCTTTTATGGGATCATCGATCTGCTTTCTACCCTACCGACCTATCTGGCATTTTTCATTCCCGGAGGAGAAACCTTGCTTATTCTGCGCGTTTTCAGACTGATGCGTATTTTCAGAATATTGAAACTTGGCCACTATGTACAGGGATCGCAAATTTTACTCGCTTCACTATTAGAGAACAGAGGTAAGATCATCGCTTTTTTATCTACCGTATTGACAGTAGTGATCTTTATCGGTACACTGATGTACATTATTGAAGGTTCCGAGAATGGATTTACAAGCATACCCAGAAGTATCTATTGGGCTATTGTAACTGTTACTACTGTTGGTTTTG
>JAHECK010000090.1:7773-13221 GCA_024641785.1 Flavobacteriales bacterium
TGGGGATATTTCACCTCAAACAAATGTTGGTCAGTTTTTAGCCTCTTTATTAATGCTGATCGGATACTCGATCATAGCCGTTCCTACAGGAATTGTAAGTTCAGGATTAATGAGAAAAAATAATAGCCAAGATACACATCATGATGAAGCTGATTTAAAAGAGAAAGCTTGTCCAAGATGTAGTTCCATTCCATATACTTCTGTTGCGAATTATTGCTGGAAATGCGGGGAAGTTATTTCAAAATGATTTTATAATTCAACAATTGCATCCCCTCCTTTAATCTTAGTACATTTGAAATTATTTTCGGCTAATTATGAATAAAAAAGACCTGCGGATTGTATATATGGGAACGCCTGATTTCGCAGTGGCACCCCTGAAAAGACTTATCGAAGAGGACTACAACATTGTTGGGGTAATTACCGTAGCTGATAAACCTGCAGGCAGAGGGAGAAAACTGCGCCAATCTCCTGTAAAAGAATTTGCTGAAGAAAAAGGCTTAACTATACTCCAGCCAAGTAACCTAAAAGACGACACATTCCTTAAAAACTTAAAGGAATTAAATGCAGATCTCCAGATCGTAGTAGCTTTTAGAATGCTTCCCGAGCTTGTTTGGAAAATGCCAAAAATGGGGACTTTTAATTTGCACGCCTCACTATTACCAAATTATCGGGGGGCTGCACCAATAAACTGGGCCATCATTAATGGAGAAGAATATACCGGAGTTACTACCTTCTTTTTAAAACAAGAAATTGATACAGGTAATATTCTATTACAAAAGAAAGTGAAAATCGATGTAAACGACGATGCCGGAAGTTTGCACGATAAATTAATGGTCGAAGGAACTCATCTTGTGATTGAAACAATAGAACAATTATTGGATGGGAACTTAAAGGAGATCCCTCAAAATGCAATACTAAAAGCATCGAAGGAAATTAAAAATGCTCCTAAGATCTTTAAAGATGATTGCCATATCGATTTCTCTGGAAGTACAAAGAAGGTATATGACTTCATAAGAGGATTGAGTCCCTATCCCGGCGCCCATACAAGCATTAGACTATTAAATGGGGAAAGCAGGACTATCAAGATCTTTAAAAGCGAAATAACAGCTTTAAATGGGGAAGCAGGGAAAATAGAACAAATAGATTCGCGCTTAATTGCATATACTAAGGATGCTGCCTTGAGTTTATTGGAACTGCAAATGGAAGGTAAAAAGAGAATGACAGTGGATGAATTTCTAAGGGGAAATAAACTAAATTAGTCCATTGATCTCGCTTTTGTTTCTGTATCGATCTTCCAGGTTGTTTTAGTAATACTGTAACCGTTTTTAAAGTAATAAGTACCGCTTTTACTTACAACCATTTTATATTCATCGGCCTTATTACCATCAACGACTACCCGTTTAACCACTTTTGAATTTCCTTCTTCGTAAGTCTCTTCAGTAACTCCTTGTTGATATTGACTTGCTAAACTTCCCTGAGCATATTCATTAACGTCCTTTTTACCGGAATAATCTGTCCCTCTGGCCTCTTCATTTGCCTGATCTCTCTTAATATCGGATCTGTTTTTCCATCTTTCTGCCTCTACTTCACGCATTTCATTTTCGATACTCAACTCTTCATAACTTTCTCGCACTTCCTTTTCATCATTTGCCGATAGCTGTTCTCTGTATTCGATGATCTTTTCGTCGACATTTAGACTATTTCTGATCTTATTTTCCTGAACTCCCTCATTCCGATCAATAAATGCTGCTTTATCTTCTTTTTCGTACTTAACATTATTAATGTTCGCTTGTCGGAGTGTTTCTTTATCGGTAAAATTTCGATATTGCTCGGCAGCTTGCTCCTGACTCTGATAATAATTTTCTTTGATTTTTTGATCCTGTTCCTGGTTCTTTTTATAGGTGAAATTTTGATAGGCTTCTTTTTCAGCGATCAATTCTTTACTATAATCTTTATAACGATCGCTCTTGTAAGTATTTTGACGACCGATCTCTTCTTGCTGAGCAACTAGTTCACTATATAATTCACGGCTGGCCATGATTTGTCCTTCAGAACGACCCCTTATCCATGTTTTATAATCCTCTTGTTCCTTATTTTCAACTCTTACTTTTCTATCATGCATCTCATCTCCCTTTCTAAAAAAGCGATCTGTTTGTTCCTGCTCTGCTTCTATTACACCGGCATTTTCACTTCTTAAATCCTCACCTTTTTGCGCAAACTCCTGATTTGTCTTTTTCACCGCAGCTTTATAAGCTAATAATTCTGCATAATTATCATCATCGGATTTTTCTCTTAGTGTTTCAGCTTCATCTATATATCGTTCTTCATCCGAAGTATTACTCTTCCATTCCTTTTTGGTCTTTATCGAAGCCAATTTTGCTGCTTCATCTTCTGCCGCTTTACGTTCGATTGAAAGCAAAATCCTATCAATTTCTTTTATCCTATTTTTTGGATATTCTTCCGCTTTTAATGCAAATGCACTTTGATACAAGTTTCGCGAATTAGAATAGGATTTTTCGCTAAAAGCTTTATCTGCTTTCGATATTAAGCCATTATATTGCTCATCAGCGGCCATATTAGCATTCATTGCTAAAAGTTTTTTCTCTGCTAATGCCTTTTTATCGATTACACGTTGCTCATTTGGAATAATTACCAATGCTTCCTCATAACTTGAAATTCCATTTTCCAACTCATTCGATTTCACATAAGCATCTCCTTCTTTTTCCAGACGATCAAAATCCTTTAATTTTTGATCCTTTTCTGACTTACTTGCAAGTTCTAATAGAATTTGATCAATTTCAGCGATCCGCTGAAGAGGATAATCCTTTTCAACTAATTCATATGCCGACTGATAAGATTTTTTAGCATTATCATAAGATTTAGTAGAAAAATCGCGATCAGCCTTAGTAATTAGTGTATTATATTGACTTTCCAATTCTTTACCGGCCATCAATTCACGTTTCTTGGCTTTGGCACCGGCTATTTTATCTTCTACTTCTTTTATTCCCGGTATTACTACAAGCGCTTCTTCGTAAGAACTTATCCCATCATCGAACTTTTGTTCTATTACTTTTTGATCTCCAGCAGCAACTAATTTATCAAACTTTTCTTGCTTTGCTTTTTGTGCAAGTGCTGCTTCTTGTGCCGATAATCCGGCTAATATTCCATCAATTTCAGCTATTTTGGTTTTTGGATAAGACTCATTTTCTTTTAATGCTAATGCCTTCGAATAACTATCTCTTGCATTGCTATAATCTTTCGTTCCCAGAGATTTATCTCCTTTTGAGATCAGATCATTGTATTTTTTATCTATTTCACCAGCAGCCATCAAACCTGCAAGTCCTGCCTCAGCAGAAGCAATTTTTGCCTTTACGTCCGCATCTCCTGGGTAAAGTACTAAAGCTTTTTTATAAAGATCGATTCCCTCTTTGTATGCACTGATATTTACTTTTGAATCTCCTTGTCTAACAAATTCATCGAATTCACTTTTCTTATTCAGTTCAGCGGAAGCCTTAGCTAAAAATCCTTCGGCCTTTGCAATCTGATCTTTAGGATATTTTTCTCCTGGTTTTAAACCCAAAGCGGCATTATAACTCGCGATTGAATTTTTAAAATCATTGAGGTTAAATTGCTCATCCGCTTTTGCTACAAGATCTGTATAATTTGTTTCCTTTTCTTGTTGAGCCATCCATTTTGCTTTTTTATCTTTAGCGATATCAAGCTGCTGTTTTGTTATTTTATGACCCGGAATAAGAACAAGGGCTTCATTATATTTAGCGATCCCTTCATCAAAATTATCTTTACTTACTAATGCGTCCCCTTCTTTGACTAATTTATTAACTGCAATTTCACTGGCAGCATTTTGTCTTATTTCGTCCAGTTTCTTATTGATCTCAGTAATTCTAGTTTGAGGATAACTTTCTTTTGGAAAGATTGCTGCTGCAGATTCAAATGAACTTAAGGCTTTATCCCATTCTTGCTGACCAAAGTAAGTGTCTCCTGTTTTAATAAACTGATTATACTCTTTTTCCTTCTCGACCAAAGCGAGTTGCTCGGCCACTGCAGCTTCTGCATCCGCTTTTTTTATTTTTACAGCATCTTCATCAGAGAACAATACTAAAGCATCGGTATATAAATCGACTGCATCGCTGTATTTTTTATTCCTCATGGCGTCATCGCCTTGCTGGACAAGTTCTTTAAACTTTTGTTGCATTTTAACCATCCGCTCAGCCTCTTCTTGAAGTTTGCGATCATGTTCCTTCATCATCGCATTGATCTGAGATTGCATTTGTCTGGTATAATCCATATCCCAACCCATCCTTCCTTCGTTTTGATCAAACTGTGCTTTTCCAATAGGATTATCCAGGATCGAAACATCCAGTCCTTCTATCTCCTTAAAAAGGGTCATATCGATATTCATTTCATAGCCTCCTTCTTTCTCTTCGCTAGGAACATATCGAGAATCGATGGTTAGAAATTTTGTAACGAAATTAGGGTAGCTGTATACGATCTTATAGAGATGATCAAAACTGATGGTAAATTCATATTTACCACTTGCATTAGAGGTCATGCTGCTGTATTTAGCATCATCTTGAAAAATAACGATTTCAACTCCTGCGATCTTTTTATTATCATCATGATCCCTTACGACACCAAAAATGGAAACGTAGTTCTGCCCAAAAACATTCAGACCGACAAATAACAGAAAAAGTAATGCACTAAGCCTTAGTCGTAAACGCATATATTTAGTAGATTCCACTCTGTTACAAATATCGAAAAATTATCTAAAGTCATATACTATAACGTTAAATTCATAAATTAGTTTTAAAGAGCTGATAATAAGCCCTTTTTAAATATTCTCAGTTTTACATAATAGTTTCACAAAATTATTAACTTGATATCTAGAATTAAAGCCTTATTCATTTTCATAACTATTTAGTAATGAAATAAATAAGTCGGGATAAGCCTAGTAAAAAACCTACAACATTGAACCTTATTAAGGAAATAGCAAATCATAGTGGAATAAATATAGCATTTATTAGTGAGGAAAAATTACACTATATACATCCCGAAAATACATTCTCCATACACATCCGTTTTATAAGTGAACGGATTATTTTCATTAAAACTTCCGGGCTCGTCAATGATGAGTATGCTGCTGTATCAAATGAGATGATGGAATATATTGAAACTGCTTTTGAAAAAGCAAAAATGCCGATCTCATTTTATTTTATAAATGATTCTACCGAAGTAAGACAATATCTGCCATCAGCATCAAGAGAACTGCAACGGTTTTTTGAAGAACGAATTAAGCGAAATTGGTATCATCATGTTGCTATTATTTCTAATGATTCAATAGTCAAATTATATATTAATGCAGTTAATTTTTTAAAAAAGAAAAAATTCAATTCTGGTCATAAGCATTACGAAAGCGCATTGGCCTATTTA
>JAHECK010000198.1 GCA_024641785.1 Flavobacteriales bacterium
GCCTTTTTTGGATTTTATTGAGTATTTTAATATCCGATATTATACTTAGAAATTGCAGTTCAAAACGTCGTAGTTTTATAAATACTAAATGGCCTCTATATAAAATGCAGTTTGTTTATTTATTAAAATGCAATGATAATTCCATCTATACCGGATGTACTTCAAACTTAGAAAATAGAATAATTCGACATAATAGAGGAGAAGTTCATTATACAAGAAATAGATCACCAGTAGACCTAATAACTTACATCGCTTTTAAGCAAAAGCACAAGGCTTATTTTTTTGAAAGATATCTGAAGTCAGGTTCAGGAAAAGCATTTGCAAATAAAAGATGTGTATAACTTAAGCTTTCATGATTTTTATATTATCCTTCCGACAAGACAGTTTTGAGCAAAAGTATCGAGCAACGGCGAGGTACGCTTGCAAAAAAATGGCTTGTAACACTAAACTCACACTCTTGCTCTAGCCTCTTGCTTTCCTAAACACCTCCATTAATGAAACAGTCAGAAGAAGCATTCCAAAGGCGTAGAAAATATCCTCTACGGGGATAGTGAAAAGGCGAATACCCAAGTTTTCATCATTATTATACCATACGATTTCGTCCTGAATAAAACTGCCGGTCAAAATTCCGTTCACGATAAAAAAGGGAATCAAAACCACTAAAAAAGTCAGGTAAAATGAAGCTAAAACATCGGGTGTTTTATACAGAGCGAAAATTAATATAGCTAGAGAAAGTGAAGCGTTAACTGCAGTATAGGCCCTGTCAAAGTGCAGCAATATGACAAGTGATAATAGAACGATAATAAATCGGCTTATCCATTTCGTGCTTATTTTATTGAGTCGAAAGGAGGGATATAATTTAGAAAGGGTATAGTGAGTAAAAACACTGGCAAATGGAATACAAATAAAAAACAACCATTCTTCTATTGGAAGATCGAAGAGATAAATACCTAATAAATAATGTTCATTAAAGCCCCATATCCCTTTTTTCGCAAACATTACATCCCATGCGATATAAATGGCTCCACTGATAAACATGGAGGGAAAGAGATAGTTGAATTGCTTATAAAACTGAATTTTCGGATGAAAAGAAAAGATCAGAGGAATGGAGATGGATAGGAGATCTAAATAAAGATATAGATTCATTTATCTTTTTTTAATTCCGCTTTTAAATATTTAAAAGGAACAAGAAGCATCCCGAAGCATTCACCATCTTCCTTGTAGATCTTTTTATGATGGATTTTGTGGGCTCGACGAATTCCACGAAAATAAAAATTGTTAATCCCATTTAACCATTTCAAGCGATTATGAATAAATACATCGTGAACTAAAAAATAACATAATCCATAGGCAGTAATTCCAAAACCGATCGCCAGTAAAATAGGCATACCATATATGCTTCCTAAAAGAATGGTAATGATAGCGGGCGTCGCAAAGATCAAAAAGAAAGAATCGTTATTCTCAAATATGCTATGCGAATGTTCTTTATTATGATGGTCTTCATGAAGTTTCCACAAGAATCCATGCATAATATATTTATGTGTAAACCATGCAACAAACTCCATGAAGAAAAAAGTCAAAATAAAAGTTAGGATGATCATGATAAACAAATTTTATTGATTGATTATGCAAAGTTAATGAATGAATCGTTTTCAGCATGATATTCACTTCTTACTTTAGAAAAAATAAGTTTAAACCACTGTGTATAATTTTCTGGATTATCGTTCAGATCCTTTTCGAGATCTTTAAATGTAATAAACTTCCAATCAGACACTTCATCCGGATTAAGTTTTGGAGCTCCCTCATATTTTCCAAAGAATAAATGATCTATTTCATGCTCGGTCAAATCATTATCAAGTTCAGCCCGGTAAGTAAAAGAATACATTTTTTTTAATGAACAGCTGATCCCCATCTCTTCAATCAATCTTCGCTCAGCTGCGATCTGCACTTCTTCTTCGGGGTAGGGATGACTGCAACAGGTATTGGACCATAAGCCACCGGAATGGTATTTATGATCCGCTCTTTTTTGTAATAGCCAATCTCCTTTATCATTAAATAACAAAATGGAAACGGCACGGTGCAACAGTCCCTCCTGATGGGCCTGCAGTTTAGGAACATATCCTAAAACACTGTCATTTTCATCCACATGAATCACTAAGGGTTCTGACATATTAGCGTATTTTTTAACTGAATAAGTTCTTCAATTTGTTGGGCTGATAATTTTTTCCCTTTCAAGAGATTCGAAATAAATATATTCGACCAATAAGGGTCAATATTTTGATTGTACACATCCTTTATAAATACTTCTAAATCCTCATTTATATTTTTGTTGTAAAATAAAAATGAGGGAGCGTTTAATTGAATAAGTAAACGCAAATACCTTATTTCCCCATTGTCTTTATTTTTTTCAATCGAAGAATCAAGCAGATCTTTTCCGTCGTAAAATGATTTCAGTTTTGAAGTAGGCAGAAAAACATACTGAGCCATGACCGCCTGACAAATTCCCAAATAGGCTTTGTCTGTAATTCCATTTTTAGAGGAATATTGCGAAAGCATTCTTTCTACATTTTCCTTATTTAATTCATTGTTATGAAATTCTTCACGGAAAGAATATGCCATAGAAAGCTCAGTGATGCTAAGCAATAGAAGTATTAAGATGATCCTGAATCTCATTTATAACAAATTTAGTTTTACCAGGGTATATGATTTCAAAAGCAAAGCAAACTTAATATGGTTTTGAACTCTTATGCGGCTATCCATGATTTTGAAAGAGGGAGTGCGACTTAATTTGTGCAACAGTTTTTTGTAGTATACATAGGCTGTATAGACTCCAAATTTTGATGTGGTGGGAAGATGCACAATTCCTTGAAATGCCTTTCTAAAATCCTCTTCAATTTCCAATATAATGCTTTGTTTGGCTTCTTGATCTAAATTCTTAAGATCGACATTGGGAAAATAACTTCTGTTTAATATTTCTATATCAGATTTAAGGTCGCGTAAAAAATTAACTTTCTGGAAGGCTGCTCCCAGATATTTAGCGCTTTCCTTTAATTCTTCATATTTCTCTTCATCTCCATTAACAAATACTTTCAAACACATAAGGCCAACTACTTCTGCTGATCCGTAGATATACTCATTATATTCAAAGGGATGAGTATAATTGGATTTCACAAGGTCCATCTTCATGCTATTTAAAAAAGCATCTACCAGTGCCAGGTCAATATTGTATTTTTTTATTGTGAGCTGAAATGAATTTATAATTGGATTAAGGCTTATTCCATGATGGAGAGCATCCTTGAACTCTTCTTCAAATTTCATAAGCAAGTATTCCTTTTCGCTTTCATGGAAACTATCCACTATCTCATCCGCAAAACGAACAAATCCATAGATGCTGTGAATAGCCGGACGAATAGAGGGAGCTAACATATTGGTTGCGTGCAAAAAAGAAGTGCTATAGCTTTGAGTTACCTTTTTGCTGCAGTCAAAAGAGACTTGATCAAATATTGAC
>JAHECK010000091.1 GCA_024641785.1 Flavobacteriales bacterium
AAAAGCAAAAATGATCTCATTTGGTGTTGAGTAAACATTTACAGAATAACCGAAATATTTCATCAGCGAAGTTAAAAACACTTCTAAGCGAAGGGAGGAGGAGCCGTATCGATGAGCGGCTTCTCCTAATTCAATGACGAAATCACAAACCTCGTCAAAAGGAATAGCACTCACTTTTGAATGATCATCTGATTTGGCTGGAATACTTAGATCTTGTTTCATTTTATTTAGTTATCTGCAAAAATCAATCTTAGTTTCATTCTCTTTTTATAATCCACAAGGAATCATTATTTAGAAATTTCATCAGGTCCTTGTTAAGAATCTTGGCGATAAAATTAAAATTTTTTGTTTTTAAGACATAAAGTAAAAGTTCTTTAATTTTATTTCTTTTTTTATAGTATTCACTTATCCCAAGGGCATAACTATTCAAAATTGAGAAATCTGTGTTTTTCTTTAATTTAAGAAGGAAAAGTCCTTCAATACCTTTTTTAGTATCAATTCTTTGCTTTAAATTGACTATTAGAGAATTAAGCTCATCTTCATCCAATGATACACTGGAAGCAGTAATATTGCTCCTTACGATCTTTTGAGTTATTGATGAAATCTTCCTATATCCTTCAAGGAAAGTGACAAGGACCAGGAATTTGCTTAGCTTTATTTAGATCATCATTCAAGCGTATCCTGATGTATCTATCATAACTTATTTTGGACCGATACACTTTTGTTCGAAGCATTCACTAATTAATTTAAGTTCGCGTTTGTTTTTCAATTAAAACCCTATTTTACAAAATCATCCTCAATCATTAATTAAACTATTATTTTTACCCTATCAAGAATTTAAAACATGTCAATTTCATTAAAAGATAAAATAGGAATCGTTGGTGCGGGTGCTATGGGCTCTGGCATTGCACAAGTAGCAGCCACTGCTGGTCATAATGTTGCCGTATACGATTCAAATAAAGAGGCTTTAGTAAAAGCGGAAAAGGGATTAAAAAGTATTCTATCTCGCTTAGTTGAAAAAGGACGACTTTCAGAAAATGAGTCCGCTCAATTGTTCGATCGTATTAAATGGGTCTCTTCTTTAGAGGCTTTATCCGAATCTTCACTAATTATTGAAGCGATCGTTGAACGGATCGACATCAAAAAGGAAGTCTTTTCAACTTTGGAGAACATTGTCAACAAGGAATGTATTCTCGCTTCCAACACCTCTTCTTTATCTATTGCTTCTATTGCCTCTGCATGCAAGATCAATTCTAGAGTGATCGGAATTCATTTTTTTAATCCTGCTCCCTTAATGCCTTTAGTGGAGATCATTCCCGGTATTACCACGCAGAATGGATTAGCTGATAAAATGTTGGATTTAATGCGCACTTGGGGAAAAATGCCTGTTTTGGTAAAAGATACTCCTGGTTTTATTGTTAATAGAGTGGCGCGACCCTTCTATGGTGAAGCATTGCGCATCCATGAAGAATCATGGTTAGGTATTCCAGATGGTGAAGCCGGATTTGCTACGATCGACTGGGCCATGAAGGAGATCGGAGGTTTTAAAATGGGCCCATTCGAATTGATGGATTATATTGGAAATGATGTGAATTATGCGGTTACAGAATCTGTCTTTGCCGCTTTTTACTTCGATGCTCGTTATCGGCCTTCCATTACTCAGCGACGTTATTCTGAAGCGGGTTGGTTAGGCAGAAAGTCGGGTAGGGGCTATTATGATTATACTGAAAGTGCAAGTAAAAAAGAAGCTTTGAAAGACGAGGTCATTGGGCGAAAGATCGTTAACCGAATCGTTTCAATGTTGATCAATGAGGCAGTAAATGCGGTCTATTTAAAAATTGCGAGTCCGGCCGATCTTGAATTAGCCATGACCAAAGGAGTGAATTACCCTAAAGGTTTATTGGAATGGGGAAAGGAAATGGGCTTTGATCATGTATTAAAAGAATTGAACTTCCTACAAGAAGAATATGTTGAAGATCGCTATCGCCCAAGTCCCTTGCTACGCAAATGGGCTAAGATGGGAGTGGATGTAGAGTGGTGAGAGAGACCGAAGACCGATGAAGGGAGGTAGATTTAAAAGGGATCAATAAAGGCTTTATTACTTTGTGATAGAGCTTTGATATTTATTTAACGATAGATCACTTCCGTCAAAATAATAAGAACAACAATAGCGGAATAATAAATCCCAGTGCGATATAGATTCCCCCACGGCCCGTTGCTCCATGCTTACCTTTTACAATAAAGAAACTTGTTATCGCTAAAAAGATCAATGCAGCTGCAAAGATATCCGAAAACCACATCCACCAGGCATTTGGATTATAATGCAAATAATTGACCTCATAGAAAATAGGTCGCTTTTTAAGTATTTCCACTTCCCCAAATCCTTGATCTATATCGTAAACGACATTGGAACCCCCATTTAAAAAGATTTTTAGTACATGTTCCTTTGGGAAATAATGCTTTTTATATTCTTTTCTTAGATCTAGATCTGACAGTAATTGAAAAACAAGCTCTTTTGATGATGCGCTATCAATTTTTAAATCGCTTTCAAAAGTCCTGAGTTCAACACTGTAATTTGGATTCCAGTCTTTTAAATGATTCAACGCGATTCCTGAAAGTCCATAGATCAACGAAGTTCCAATAAAAAAATACCCTATATCACGATGGAGAATACGTGTCCATTTTCTCAATCCCTTCATTTCCATAACCTTAATTCAGGAGAAAAGAATTTAATTCTCGATCATGACTTCTTCATTATCTTCGGTCCCGATAATTTCATAGGAAACAAAAACCATTGAATAGTAAGATAGGTGATCTACACCGGCAACCTTCATTGAATCTCGATAGGCTTGAATCGACATTTTCTTTGACTCAAATAATTCACTGTCTGTCGCCCCTTCTTTATGACTTTTTATATTGTCTTCATCCATTTGCATGCAATAGCCTTCATCTACTCTAAATTCTTCGACAATGCCATTGATGTAAATTTCTTCACCTACAAGCTCTTCAGGGAAACGCTCTTCCGGTGTTACATGGATTTCCCCGTCATCATTCACTAGAAGAATTTTCTTTCCACCGTGCTTGCATACGTGATCTACGATGCCTTTCACTCTTACCTCTGCACTTACAAAATCACCCGCCTTCGTATTGAATTCTGCAATAGTCAGATCAGGAAGCGTCATTGCTTTTTCAGCTTCCAGTGCATTATTTGCTTCATCTAATTGTTCGTTTTTATTGCTGCAAGAAAGTAACAGACTGCTCATTCCAAGAATTAATATCAATTTTTTCATTTCTTTTTTCTCTTAATTATCGTCTTATAAAGGACTTAAAAAAGAAGTAAAGAATAACTGATATATAATAGTTTTTGAAAGCTAAACTAAAGTAAAGAAATGAATGTTATCTTATTGAATTACAATAATTTAGTTTAAAAATTTAACTGACAAAAAAAGTAATTATTATCAATAAATAGAGCATCGGAAATATAAAACGAGCTTTTTTATCGATGCGTTTTGCCTTATCAATTTCACCTATACCTCCAAGATGCATAGTAAGAACGGCTTCGCCAAAGGCTAAAAATACCATCGCTAAAGAACTGTAGACGAAAAAATCTATTTTGGTTAAATAGGCGATTGGAGGCAGGATCCTTCCCAAACTAAAAAGGAAGGCGATTAATGTAAGGATGGATGTGGCTGCCAATCCTAATTGGGGGCCAACATGGATTGGGTCTATATAGAATATTGCCCATGACATAAAGACAATGATCAATAAGGGAAGGATCACCTTCCATAAATAGAAAAAGATATGTCTTTTTGCAGGGAAATTATACTTTATCATAGGTCGTATAAATTCTGCTTGATTCAGGCTTGATGTAGTGGATTTAAAAATTGAAGCACTTCCTTCTCCAGCACCAATATCCCAATCGGTACTTGAAAAGTATTCCATTCTTCCTGAACGATCAGCATTAAACGACAAGTCGAGCTCTGATGGTTCAAAACTTACTGATACTAATGAAATAGTTAGAGTTTGAGTGTCAAAAGGAAATTTTTTCAGATCAAGTTGGCTTGACATATTTCCGTAGTAGCGTTGACGATACTGCACATTGCCCTCCTTATCAATTTCCACATTTTGAGGAAAGAGTTCTTTTAGATTTCGTCCATTAAGCACTTCGATATTAGGTGACCAAATATCTTCTATATATTCCTTTCTTTCATCACCTGCTAAACGAGCATCTTTCCATCGGGTTAGGACTAAGAAATCAGCTGTAAAATCTTGTTTTAAATTATCGATCTCCTCAATATCCAAAACGAAAATTGAAACTTCAACTTTTGTGGCTGTTCCATTGCTATCTGGACGCAAATTTGAATTTTCAATATTAGCTTTGGCAAAATTGCTAAAAAATAATAATAGCATAAATGCCAGCATATTAATTGAAAACACTTTATTATTAATAAAAGAGCTTGTAGTCATATTTATTAATTGTAGATCAATGTCATTTCTATAATTCGGTCGCCCACTTCTATATTCTGAACTACCTCCATTCCTTTAGTAACATAAGCAAAAATGGTATAGCGACCATTTAAGTGAGGTGTAGGAGAATGGGTGATAAACCACTGACAACTCTCTGTATCTCTCCCTGATGAAGCCATTCCTACAGCTCCCGTCGTGTAAGTTAAGCGCGTAAATTCAGAGCGCATTGAAAAATCCAAAGCACCCCAGCCGTCGCCTTGCGGACAACCGGTTTGAATTACAAAATTGGGGACAACCCGATGGAAAAGCTTAGCGTCATAATAGCCTTCTTTTACCAATTTAACAATTGACATGAGGGTTCCCGGAGCATCAAAGGCTTCTATTTTAATTGTAATATCACCCTTCGTTGTTTTCACTAAAAAGCCACTTATTTTTTCTAAAGTGCTTAAAGAATCCGGGTCGATCGGATTATTAAATGCAACTCTGACCTCACTATTTTCCCGACCTTCCAAAAATCGAATGGTAGTTTCAAGTTCTGTAAAAGCATCTGTTTTTTCAGGTAGCGGAATTAAATATAATCGCGCTTTTAAACTATCCACTAAAATAGGTGACATGAATAATGAATCTCTTAATAATAATGATGAATACGTAATTACCGCTCCATTTTTCGATGCTAAACAAGAAAGTAAAAAGGAGACATTTGATTTTTTCAATTTATCGTTTTCTTGGTCCATTATTGCTGCAAAAGCATCCATTCCATAAGTTGATAAAATGGAATCGTTTTGTAAAATTTGCTCTTTTAACCATTGTTTTTGATTCGGTAGACTTGAAAGTATGTTAACTAATTCTCCTCTTTCATATAAATTATAACTACTCTCATATAATGCTTGTGAATAGTTTATCATTTCATCGTTGCTCGAATCGATCACCGCTTGAATTAAGCTGATTCGAACCCTCCAATTCAAACTATCAATAGCTATACTTGACAGCAATACATCAACTTCTGATGGAAAAAAAGAAAGGTAAGTTGCTGAAGCCAGTTGTAAGTCGATATTTACCTTATTACTTATGTTACTATTGCAATAATCGATGATCAGATCATTGGAGACATCAGTCAGACTACTTAAGAAATTGATTTGAGTGTTTGCTGAACAACTTTTCACATAATCGATAAGGTCGCTTGTAATGGTTTCTTTATTTATCCCTTTTAGAGATTTAGCTAAGGCCATTTTAACATCTTCGTTCTTCTCTTTTTTAAATAAAGGGAGGATTCTTTCCCATGGACTAAGCAGTGTATTTCTTGCTAATGCATGTGCCGCTCCTAATCGGGTATTTTCATTCGATTCATTCTCTAATATTTTTATTGCCAGTTCAATACCTGCTTCATTAAGAAATTTATTTCTTGATAGGTAAAACAATGCCCAGGCGCTTCCACGTGGGTCTTTCCCGACGTTATAATTTGATACTAAATAGTAATTTTCCTCCATTCCGCCACATTTTCCAATCGCTACAAAAAATTCAAAACGGGTCTCTTCATTCATCGATCGTTCTAAGATGCGTTTCAATACAGGTAAGGATGATGCGCTGCCTGTCTGACCGATCGCAAATGCAGCAGCCTGTGCGATTTCCTCATCTTCTTCGAGCATAGTATATAAGCTCGTTAATGCTGAAGTATCTTGAATTGACCCAAATGCAATACATGCTCTTTCTCTTAATTGCATGTTGGGACTCACAAAATATTTTATTAATTCCTTTACATTTTTAGTGTCTTGAAATACAATGATTTTTTGAACATCCGGATCAGATAAGGTCAATTTAGCTTCCTTTTCATTTGAACATGAAGCAATAAATAGGAGAATGAGCAGATAAAAGAAATTATTTTTCATCGGTTATTTTTTTGTTTTATAATCAATTATTCCGGGCGAGAAATCTAATTGCAGTAAGGGTAAACAACTTATATACACCGCTTCAATTAATTCTTCAATATGTTCGATATCAAGGTTTTCAAATTCATCATTTACAGTATGATAATTTTCGTCATTCTCATTATAACTTGAGATCGAATGTGCTGCAATTCCATAAGCCGCAAATGAGGCATTATCACTTCTTCTGAATAAGTTAAGCTTTGGATAAGGATCAGGAAAGATCATAAAACCGGTCTCCATCGAATTAAGCGCTAATTGCTTTGGTAAATAAGAAAGATCATAGCCTGTAATAAAGGCGCTTTGAGGTCCCAGATCTTCATTGGGAACACCGATCATTTCGAAACTAAGCATGGCTTCAATGGTACTAAGATCAAGTGTGGTAGATAAATACCGGGAACCGAATAGTCCTAATTCTTCACCTGCAAAAGCTACAAATAAGATGGATTTATCCACTTTTTCTCCGGAAGAGAATTTTCGTGCAAGTTCAAGAACAGCTTCTACTCCTGTAGCATCGTCATTAGCTCCATTGGCGATCGAATCTCCATCTATCGAAGCAATAATCCCTACATGATCATAATGGGCCGAAAAAATCCACTTTCGATCCTTTGATATTTCTGAAGGTAATTCGCCAATGACATTATAAATTGATTTTCGATCTATTTTATTTCTAACATTCAAAGAAATACTTTCTATGCTGCTTTCTTCTGTTAAGATCCACAAAGAATAATAATTATTCTCATTTTCTAATTCCAGATTAGGAGTGGTAAAATATCTTTTCAACCTTTCAAACCTATTTTGTTGACTTGGATGAATGAGGACGATATAAGAGTTTTCGAAGTTTTGGATCTCAGCAAATATTTTCATCATATCATCATTTTCTCCAATGATAAAAACCTTAGCATCTCCAAGTTCGATTAAGTTGAATTTTTCAAACTGACCTAAAACAAAGAAGTGATCATCTGGAATGGAAAGGTTGTTTATAATAAGGTTTTGAGAAAGTTTTTTTGATTTTATCAGACTGATCTCTTGTAAATAATTTTCTGTATAATCGGGTGCTATAAGGCCTATTTCATTAAATTTTTTCGCGATCCATAGTGCCGTTTCATAAATTTCCGGAGAGCCATTTTCTCTTCCTTTTAATTGATCTGAGCTTAATAGTTTCAACTCTGAAGAAAGGATCGATTCTTGAGAATTCCCAATTAAATAGAGTAGAATAAGGAGAAAGAGAAAAAGATATTTTTTCAAGCTAAAAAGTTTTCTATAAAAGTACTTTTTTTAACTAAAAGTTGTTTCATTGTACCACTTGTGTATTTCTTGAATTGTTAAACATTTTTAACATAATAAAACGCTTAAACATTTTTATATTTGAGACATTCTTTTCTGAACAAAGTCAGTATCAGGATTTGAAGTTAAATATGCGACTTTTAATTTACGGAATTAAGATTAACGAGGGTAGAAAACAAATGAAGATGAGTAAGTTGACTAAGATTTTTTTCGCGATTGCAATGTTAATTACATTGTCATCGTATGTTCTTAATGTGAAGTACGGAAGTGAAACAGAACAAAAAAACCAAATATTACTTTCGATGGTAATTAATTACCTCGAAAATGTACATTATCAACCTGAGGATCTGGATGATCAATTTTCGGAAAATGCATTTGATCTTTATATTAAAAGACTTGATTATAGCAAACGCTTATTCCTCGCTAAAGATGTTGAAGAACTTAGTGTTTATCGTTTAGAAATTGACAATGAAATTCAATCTGGTTCATTTCAATTATATGATAAAGCAAATAAAATTATTGATGAACGAATGAAAATGGTGGAAGGATATTATGTAGATATTCTTTCTAGGCCTTTTGATTTTGATATTGAAGAATCGATAGAGGAGGATGCTGATAAAAGAAGTTTTGCTAAAGATGAAAAAGAACTTAGGGATGCATGGCGTAAAAATTTAAAATATCAAACGCTGAGAAGACTTGATCGAAAATTAGAAGATCAGGAGAAACTGATTGCAAATAGTGATACAATTGTCGAAGAAAAATCATTTGCTGCCTTAGAAGAAGAATCACGTGAAGGAGTAAGGAAGAATATGAGTGCTTATTTTTCAAGAGTAAATCAGGTAAATGATAGGGATCGAATTACATTATATGTAAACTCGATCATCAGTGTATTTGGTCCTCATACTACTTATTTCCCACCTGAAGAGAAAGAGAATTTTGATATTTCAATGAGTGGAAAACTTGAAGGAATTGGCGCAAGATTGAGTCAGTATGACGGTGAAATTAAGGTAGCAAGTATCGTTCCCGGAAGTCCATCTTCACGACAAGGTGATTTAAAAGCCGGAGATGTTATTACAGCTGTTGCTCAGGCAAATGAAGAACCTGTGAGTGTAGAAGAAATGAGATTAGATGATGCGATCAAAATGATCCGCGGACCTAAAGGAACTGAGGTGATCTTAACGGTGACAAAGGAAAATGGGAAAGTAGAACAGATCTCTATCATACGTGATATCGTAGAAATTGAAGAGACTTATGCAAAGTCTTATATTCTTGAAAAGAACGGAGTCAAGACCGGTTATATCAAATTACCAAAATTCTATACCGATTTTGACGATCCAAATGGAAGAACTTGTTCTGAAGATGTAGAGATCGAATTAGAGAAGTTAAAGAAAGAGAATGTAGACGGAGTCATTTTAGATCTTCGTGATAATGGAGGAGGATCTTTAAGAGATGTAGTAGATATGGTAGGTTTATTTATTGATAAAGGCCCTGTGGTGCAGGTTAGAGGCAGAGATGGTGAGCTTGAAGTGCTAAGTGATGAGAAAGCTGGGCTTGTGTATGAAGGACCATTAGTAGTTATGGTCAATGAATATTCGGCTTCCGCATCTGAGATATTAGCGGCTGCTATTCAGGATTATAATAGAGGAATTATTGTAGGGAGTAATGCTTCTTTTGGTAAAGGAACGGTTCAACGATTTTATGATCTTGATCGATTTTTAAGTGGAGAATACCTTAAATATAAGCCCTTAGGTGCGGTGAAGATCACTACACAAAAGTTTTATAGGATCAATGGAGGTTCTACTCAATTACGTGGAGTTACCCCGGATATCATTATCCCTGATCTTTATACTTATATCGAAACGGGTGAAAAAGAACAAGAATTTGTAATGGATTGGGATCAGATAATGCCAGTAGAATATACGGTATGGAATTCTACCTGGGAGCTTAATAAAATTAAAGAAACAAATAACAAGTCGATCAGTGAGAGTCCGGTTTTTTCTGAAGTTGAAAAAATGGCTTATAAGGTAAAAGCAGATCGTGAAATTACAAGTGTGAGTTTAAAATTAAGCGACTATCGTAAGATCCAAAAAGAGCTGAATGATGAATCTGATCATTTCGAAAAATTATTTTCAAGTATAGAAGGATTCGGAATATTCTCAATGCCGTCTGATCTGGAACTGATCTCAGGAGATAGCATTAAAATAAAAATGAACCAAAACTATATTGAAGGTCTTCAAAGTGATAACTATGTATATCAGGCAGTTGATATTGTAGAGGAGATGAAGTAAGAGCTTAGTAATTAGAAAGTTTTACTTAGAATAGGTTGATGTCCATTTTCGCTAAATCTATGATGGATAAAAGATGATAGGGTGGGTGGTGTAAAAAAGGACCGAAGTCTCTAGCCCGCTCGAAGTTAAAACTTGTACGCTAAATTTCTAAAAGGTTTAATCCTTAAAATTCTGCACAAAACTGCAAGAGATTGATGGGATAATTCCCGATAAGCATCGGGTTAGAATATGTTTATATCCTCATCCCCAACTCGGTTCCTTCTCTGATCGCTTCTTTCGCATCTAATTCACCGGCTTCTCTTGCACCGCCAATTAGATGAACTTTTAATCCGGCAACTACACATTCATCAAACAAACTGGTATTAGATACCTGTCCGGCACATATTACAACATGATCTACTTTTAAACAATGTCGCTTTTCGCCTGAACGAAGGTGTAGTCCTTCATCATCGATCTTCTCATAATCTACGCCTTGTATTTGGTTCACGTCTGCTTTTTTGATCATCAATCGATGGATCCAACCTGTTGTTTTACTCAGTTTTGCACCAAATTTCCCCAAAGATCGTTTTACCATGTATACTTGTCTTGGTGGAGTAAATTTTTCAGGTCCTTTATCCAAAAGTCCCCCTTTCGATTCCAGGCTTGGATCAATTCCCCATTCATTTAAAAAACGTTTTTCTTCTGATCCGCTCGAATCATGCGTTAGGAATTCAGCAACATCAAAAGCAATTCCTCCTGCTCCAATTATCGCCACTCTTGAACCTGCAGTTTTTTTACCAGATAACAGGTCCGGATAAGTGATCACTTTTGGATGATCAATTCCAGGGAGGATTAATTTTCTTGGAATAACGCCACTCGCGATAACCACTTCATCATATTTAGATAATTCTTCGATCGTTATATTAGAATTCATATGCCAGTTTACATTGTTCTTATCAAGCATATGTTTAAAATAGGCGATCGAATCATTAAAATCAGCCTTACCCGGAATCTTTCCTGCAAGATTAAATTGACCTCCAACGTAATTTTCCTTTTCAAAGAGATGAACATGATGTCCTCGTTTTGTAGCTTCTAGAGCAAAGGACATACCTGCCATTCCGGCGCCGACAACAGCAATGTTTTTCATGCTTGTCATCGATTGTGGAAGCAATTCTGTTTCATAACAAGCTCTGGGATTCACCAAGCATGTAGCTCGGGTGCGTTTGAATACATGGTCGAGACAAGCCTGATTGCATGCGATGCAAATGTTTATTTCATCCGCACGGTTTTCTTTTGCCTTAATAACCAATTCCGGATCAGCTAAAAACGGACGCGCCATAGAAACCATATCTGCTTGTCCTTTAGATAGTATCTCCTCAGCGGTCTTAGGATCATTAATTCGATTTGTTGTGATAAGTGGAATGCTTAATTCCTTTCTGATCTGTTCTGTAACCCATGCAAATCCACCTTTTGGGACCATCGTAGCAATAGTTGGTATTCGCGCTTCATGCCATCCGATACCGGTATTTATGATGCTTGCTCCCGCTTTTTCTATCTCCTTTCCTAAAATAATCACTTCATCTTTAGTACTTCCTTCATTTATTAGATCGAGCATCGATAGGCGATAGATAATAATAAAATTCGGTCCTACAGCTTCTCTAATTTTACGAACGATGCTTACAGGAAATTTTATTCTGTTTTCAAAAGAACCACCCCATTCATCTTTTCTTTTATTGGTATGCAAGGATATAAATTGATTGATGAGATATCCTTCAGAACCCATTACTTCAATTCCATCATAGCCTGCCTCTTTACTCAGTTTCGCAGATTTCACAAAGTCATTTATTGTTCTTTTTATCCCGCTAATGCTTAAAGCGCGAGGCTTAAATGGAGAAATCGGTGATTTTATGGCAGATGGTGCAACAACCAAAGGATGGTATCCATATCGTCCACTATGCAATATTTGCATGCAAATTTTACCTCCTGCTTCATGAACTTTTTCAGTAATTATTTTGTGTTCTTTCGCATGTTTTGAAGTGCTCATTCTAGAAGAAAACGGGCCTATCCAACCTTCTCTGTTAGGGGAAATACCACCGGTAACGATCAGTCCGGCACCACCCTTAGCTCTTTCTGCATAAAATGCCGCCATTTTTTCAAAGCCATTTTTTTCTTCTTCGAGCCCGGTATGCATTGAGCCCATCAAAACTCTGTTTTTCAAGCTGGTGAATCCCAGATCAAGGCTTTCAAATAAATGAGGATATTGTGGATGTCGTTCCATTTACTAAAATGTTTTTTCGCTTAATTCACTTCTGCAATTACTAAGTTTTTCATCAAATTCGTTTTCAGTGATCGGAAGCCAATGATTGTTCAGATTATCGATCATATCAACGATCATTATAAACTCTGGCAAAATAAGGGCTTGTTGATTTCTGTAAATATAATAGGAACCAATAATAATTAACTCATCAAAATTTTCTTTCGAATTTATTCTAAAATAGGTTTTATCATGACTATACTTGCGAAAAATTGGAAAATCGTAATTCATTAATTAAAAATAGTTAATCGTTATTTATTTGACATCAATTTATACTTTTATAAGGAAGTAAAGAATCATTCATGGCAAGAAATATATTGACTAAAGAAGATTTTAATAAAATCAATAATAAGAAGGAGCTATTGAAGCTTATTGATGAGAAAAAAATCTCTATACAAAAAACACTGGATACCATTGAATATGAAGATACCTTGATCGGTCTTCAAAAAGAATTGGTGAAATTACAATCATGGATCTTTGAAACGAATGCAAGGGTGGCTATCATTTTTGAGGGACGTGATGCTGCTGGGAAAGGAGGGACCATCCGTCGTTTTATTGAGCATTTAAATCCACGAACCATGCGCGTTGTAGCGCTTGATAAACCTACATTGGTTGAAAAGGGTCAGTGGTATTTTGAAAGATATATAAAAGAACTTCCCAACCCTGGAGAGATTGTTTTTATGGATAGAAGTTGGTATAACAGAGCCGTTGTAGAGCCTGTTATGGGTTTTTGTGACTCTACCCAATATGATCGCTTTATGCGTCAGGTAACCGAGTTTGAGCATATG
>JAHECK010000092.1 GCA_024641785.1 Flavobacteriales bacterium
TTTTGATTATACAAGGAAATATCAGCTGGGATCGCTTTAGGGTTTTGCCCTAATAAAACACTTAAAGCGTTTTCGGTTAAGGCGAAATTTCGCTGATAAAACGGCACCGCAGCTGCAGCAATTGCTCGCTGGATCTGGGCCTGATTAACATCGATCTCAGGAATGATCCCTTTATCAAATCGCTGTTCCATAATGTATAATGAACTATCTCTTAAAGCAAGTGTTCTTTGTGAGATGAAAATTCGCATTTCATAATCGAGTAGTTTATAATAAGTACTTGCTACCGAAGAAATCAATGACATTTGAACCGCCCGAAGGCCAAATTCATTCGAAAGTAACTTTGCTCTTTCCGATTCATTTGCACGTCGATACTTTCCCCAAAAGTCAATCTCCCAATTCATATTCACTCCGCCCAAACCAAATTGACCTTGATCGATAGGATTTCCATTGATTAAATTCCCATAATTATAGGATGCCGTATAATTAAATTTCGGCCACATATCTGCCTTTGTCATACCCAATCTGGCTCTAGACTCTTCAATTCTTGCAGCAGCGATCATTACATCTTTGTTTGCATCCAATGCAAAACGAATAAGGGTATCGAGAATAGGATCATTAAAATTACTCCACCAGCGTAAATTTAAAACGGTGTCTTCCGGCGTTGCACTCGAATCAAATCGATAGGATACTTCAACTGGAACTTCCATTTTTTGATAGTTCGGCCCAACTTTACAAGATTGAAAATAAAGTAAAATTGTAAAAGAAAAGAGACCGATATATAACTTGCTATTCATTTCTATTCCTCCAATTTTAATTCATTATTTGCCAAAGCCAACTCTCTATCTCTTTTCTTTTCATACCCTGCTATATTCCCGATAAAGACATAAAGCATCGGATAAAGGAAAACGCCTAAAAAAGTTGCTAATGCCATTCCACCTAAAAGAGCAACGCCCATTACTTGTCGAGCTTCAGACCCTGTACCGGATGCAACCACTAATGGAAAAACACCTAGAATAAATGAAAATGCGGTCATTAATATAGGCCGAAACCGAGATTTAGCTGCTTTCAATGCTGCATCGAATAAGCTAAGTCCACCCTTAAACTCATCATGTGCAAATTCTACAATTAAGATGGCATTCTTTGCCGCCATACCAATCAACATTACAAAAGAAACCTGAGCAAAAATATTATTTTCAAAAGTTGGGCTGATCAGTCTGCCGATCCAAAGAGCGAATAAAGCTCCGAAAATAGCGAAGGGCGTTCCCAGCAATATACTAAAAGGCAGTGACCAGCTTTCGTATTGGGCTGCAAGGATCAGGAATACAAAAAGGAGAGAAAAAGAAAGAATTATCATTAATGATCCTGATGCTTTTTCTTCTTGAAAGGACATCGCATTCCATGTATAACTCATGTCACCGGGTAATTCCGAGTCTGCAACCTCTTTAAGTGCTGTTCTTGCTTGTTCAGATGTATATCCTTCGGCTGGACCTCCAGTTACTTCGACCGATCTAAAAAGATTAAAACGCGTTGTATAATCCGGACCGGTAATGGGTCTTATCGTCGCAATCGTTGCTAAAGGAACCATCTCTCCTTTATTATTTTGTATAAAAAAATTATTGATCTGATCTTCACTTACACGATATTCCGGTTCAGCTTGAATAAACGTTTTATACAACCTACCAAAACGTGTAAAATCGTTTACATAAGCTCCTCCCATAAAAGCTCCGATTGTAGAATAAAGATCATTTAGATTCACGCCTAATTTCAATGCTTTTTCCTTATCGATATCCATATAGCGTTGAGGAACTGACGCTTGAAATGTTGTATAGGCTTTCCCAATCTCAGGTCGTTCATTTGCAGCTTTAATAAACTTCATTGAATTTTGCGCGAGATATTCCGGAGTATTCCCCCCCTTATCCTGTAACATTATACTAAATCCGGAGCCATTTCCTAATCCGGGAATAGCCGGCGGTCCAAAGGCAAAAACTTGGGCTCCATTTATTTCAGACGACAACCTCACATTAATTTTAGTGATCATATCTTTCACAGTAAGGTCTCGTTCAGACCAATGCTTTAGCGTGACAAACATAAATCCATTATTTGGGATCATTGAACCTGAGAGCATACTATATCCCGTTGCATTAAGCACAAATTCCACTTCAGGATATTCAAGAAGGATCTTTTCAATTTTCTCTGATATTACACTTGTTCTTTGCAATGAAGCGGCATCAGGCAATTGAATATTTACATAGAAATAGCCCATATCCTCTTCTGGAATAAAACCACCCGGGACTAGTGAACCAAAAATTCCTGCTCCAATGGTCATAATTACAATAAAGACCATACTCCTTTTGATTTTACGAGTAACCACATTGGTTAAACTCATATAAGCATCGGTAGTCTTATCCATTCCATTATTAAACTTCTTAAAGAACCAGCCTAAAGGCCCGGTATAGGGTTTGGGTTCTTTTAATAAAATGGAACATAGTGCCGGACTTAATGTTAATGCATTAATGGAAGATACGATCACTGAAACCACAATGGTTATTGCAAATTGCTGATATAATATTCCGGTAATCCCTGCCATTCCTGCAACGGGTATAAATACAGCAATTAATACTAAGGTTGTGGCAATGATTGGAGCCGTTACTTTTGACATTGCATCCAGTGTTGCTTCTTTAGCATTCATTCCTTTAGCAATATTTACCTGCACTGCTTCAACAACCACAATGGCATCATCAACAACAATTCCAATAGCGAGTACTAGTCCTAAAAGTGAAAGTACATTAATAGTAAAACCAAGCATCGGAAAGAAAATAAATGCCCCAACTAAAGAAACAGGGATCGCCAAGGTTGGAATCAATGTTGCTCTCCAATCCTGGATGAAAAGAAATACGACCAAAATCACTAAGATCAATGCAATGATAAGAGTCACAATAATATCCTTGATTCCAACTGTAATAGGAAGTGTGGTATCAAGTCCAACATTATATTCAACACTTTCAGGGAATTTCTTAGCTAACACGTCCATTTCCTCAATAACGTTTTGAGCCAATTCCACAGCATTTGAACCGGGAGCCTGGTATAGCGCTATGATCGCACAGGTTTCACCGTTGCTCCTAGGAATCATATTATAAGTCTCTACACCTAAGTTAACGCTTGCAATATCTCCGATCTTCACCATAGATCCGTCAGAATTTGTTCGGATCACAATGTTCTCAAAAGCTTCGGCTGAGTTAAAACGATCCGGCAATCTAACGGTATAAGTAAATTCTGTTCCAGGAGGTGCCGGTTCCGCACCAAACTGACCGCCGGGAACGATCACATTCTGCTCATTTATAGCGTTCATAATCTCGGGAACCGTCATACCGATTTGCGCTAAGCGATCGGGCTTAACCCAGATACGCATAGAATAATTGGAAGCACCCATCACATCAACACGCCCAATTCCTTTAATCCTGGCCAACTGATCTTTAATATTTATCAATGCATAATTCCCAAGAAATTCCTGATTATATCTTCCATCTGATGTTAAGGAAATTGCCAGCATGATATTTGGCAACGATTTTTTTGTAGTAACACCGTATTTTGTTACTGCAGCAGGCAATTTTGCTGATGCGGCTGAAACTCTGTTTTGGGTTAAAACGGTATTCATATCGGGGTCCGTTCCAACGTCAAATGAAACTGCTACAACCATAGATCCATCATTCGAATTGGTCGATTTCATGTAGATCATGTTATCTACCCCATTGACTTCCTGTTCAATTGGAGTAGCAACCGACTCTTCCACACTTATCGCATTTGCCCCGGTATAATTCCCTCTCACCTCTACGATAGAAGGTGTTAAATTTGGGTATTGTTCAAGAGCCAAACCGAGTAATGATATCATCCCAACGATAACGATCACAATTGCAATTACCATGGCTACGATGGGCCGATGGACGAAGAAATTTCCTTTATTTTCAGCCATTGTAAATTATTCTGGGTTGATTTTACTTTCGAATTCGATAAGTGTAGGGTTTATTTTTAATCCTGAACGAACTTTTTGTAAACCTTCAAAGACCACCTGATCGTCTTTAGTAAGTCCTTTGGATACCATTACTAAATCACCAAAATAGCCCATGACCATTATCTGTTTTAATACAACCGTATTACTATCTGTAAGTGCCATAACCGAATATTGGCCTTGTAATTCACTTACGCAGCGGCTTGGAATTAATAAGGCATTTTCGACAAGTTCCATTTCAGCTTTCACTTTGGCGTAAAGACCTGGACGCAATAATTTATCAGGATTTGGAAAATGAGCCTGCACTAACATTGAGCCTGTAGAAGGGTCAATATTTCTATTAATAAAATCGACCTGCCCTTTATGATTGTAAGTACTTCCATCAGAAAGAATTAATTCGAGCATATATTCTCTCGACTTTTGTTTACGTTCTTTAACTAATTCCGCTTCATTTGAATTTGTACTTCTTGTATTTAACCATTCTTTTGATAAAACGAGATATTCCGATTCAGTTAAAAAGAATTGAACTCTCATGGTATCAATTCTTGAAACGGTATTTAAAATAACCGGGTTTGGTTCTTTACCTACAAATTCCCCTTCGCGTGCTTCGGTTTTACCGATCACTCCATTTATAGGAGCAAGAATTTTTGTATAACTCAAATTAATTTCAGACAGTCTCAGGTTTGCTCTTGCTGCGTCAACAGATGCTTCTGAAGCATCACGGGTGGCTTGTGCCGCGTCCAAATCACTTTTACTTACTGCATTGATAGCAGCTAAAGGTTTGTATCTTGCAAGTTCGTTTTCGGCATTAACCAATATTATTTTTGCCTCAGCTAAAGCACTTTCTTTGGCAGCAACATCAGCCATAAAAGGCTGAGGGTCTATGGAATAAAGTAATTGTCCTTTTTTCACCGCCCTACCTTCATTAAAGAATAAGCCTTCAACAAAGCCTTCCACTCGAGCCCTGATTGGAATGTCCTTAAGTCCATACATCTGTCCGACGAATTCTTTATAAACAGGTGTATCTTTTTGAATTACTTTAACAACATTAATATCCGGAGGTGAGACAGCCTTTTTCTCCTCATTCTCACATGAAAATAAAAAAATGAAGATAAATAAAGCAAAGTAACGCGTTTTGACTTTGGCGCAGGCAATTTTCATAGTTGATTTTATTTAAATCAAATATAGGATAAATAAAAAAACAAGGAAGTACCATTATAGTTTTCGTTGAGCTATTGTTGATTTTTAATCAGAAAATATTAGCGCTAAAATGATTGGATTTAGAAGCTAATTAGAATAATCTTTTATTACCTTTATTTAGGTGTCAATTTTTAATACCTAATATTATTTCAATATGGATAAGAAAAGTTTTATGTCGTGGTCTATTGAATCAGCGATCCGCATAACATTATTATTTCTCGTTTTATTAATCAGTTTTTTGATTTTCAAACCTTTTCTTATCGTTGTAGTTTGGAGTATTATTATAGCGATTGCTTTTTACCCGGTATTTAACTGGCTCAAAAAAATATTTAAAGGTAAAAAAGGCTTAAGTGCAAGTATATTAAGTGTTCTATTACTAAGCATTGTTATTTTAATTTCGACAGTCGTTATTGAAAAGCTTATTGATAATATTTCTTTTATCTCAAAGGGAATTAAGAATGAGACTTTAAAAATTCCAAGTCCTCCGGAAAATGTTAAAGACTGGCCAATTGTAGGAAGTACAATAAACGACTTTTGGCAAATGTCTGCTGATAATATTCAAACAGGATTTCAAAAAGTGAAACCCCAATTAAAAGAATTTGCGGAATGGCTTATTCATTCAATTGGTGGATTAATTGGGTCCGTTTTCATCTCCTTAATTGCAATTATTATCGCAGGGATTTTATTAACAAATGCAGACAATGCTTACTCATTTTCAATTTTAACTATTGATAAATTAGTTGGTAAAAACGGTAAATTAATTATTGATAATTCCAGAGCTACAATACAAAGTGTAGTGAAAGGTGTTATTGGTGTTGCGCTTATACAAACTCTTTTGATTGGTATTGGTTTTTGGGCCGTAAGTTTGCCTGGAACAGCCCTATTAATATTTCTTATTTTTATTCTTGCATTGGTGCAAATTCCCCCAATTATTATTATCCTTCCTATTATTATATATGTATTCTCTCAAGAAAGTAATACAGTAGCAATAATTTTCACCATTTATTCACTCATCGCCGGAGCAAGTGATAATTTCCTTAAGCCCCTTTTATTAGGAAGAGGAATTGCAATTCCTATGCTTATTATTTTGATCGGAGCTATTGGAGGAATGATGCTGATGGGTATGGTAGGATTGTTTATTGGACCGGTTATATTTGCTCTTGCTTACCAATTATTTCAAGATTGGATTAAAGGTGATACAAAAAGAATAGATGACTAAATTACATTTTTTCAAAAAGCCAAAGAGCTGATAAAGGAATTGATGATTTTAAAATGAGAACTAAAAAAAGAAACATGAAATTTAATAGTATTTGCCAGTTCACCTTGATTTTCCTTTTCATTTTAAGTTTTTCAAAGTACTCGGTCGCTCAAGAAAACAATTCAGCACCAGCTGATACAACGAAAAGATTAACTCATCAAGAAAAAAAAGCAGAGAGGAAAGCTCTAAATAAAGAAGCATTAAAAGGAAAGCATTTTGAGATCACCTCATTTGTTACTTACTCTAATATGAATTCAGGGATTTCTATCACAGGGCCTAAGGGCGTTTTAGGAGCTTCGCTAAGCTTAGAAACATTCCTTGGTTTTGAAAAAAACGTGTGGATTCCCTCCTTCTTATTCAATTATGCATTTACAAGAAGGTCTTCAATCTATGCAGAATATTATAATATACATCGATCGGTAAAATATGATGTAAATAAAGAATTTGAATTTGGTGATACGATTGTCCCTATTGATGCCGGAGAAATAAAAATATACTTTAACACCGACATTTGGAGTGTCGGTTATCGCTATTCATTAATAAATTCTACTAAGGCCGACTTATCTTTTTTCTTTAATATTTATGCAATAAGGGTGGCTATGGGTATTGATTTAGATAAAACTAATCTTGTTAAAAATTATGCTTTTACTGCTCCACTTCCTAGCTTTGGCTATCAATTTTCCTATGAAATGACTAAGAATTTATACTTTGGAGCATCGATGTCATTATTTATATTACAAGTTAATGATTTTGGAGGATTTATAAACAATACCCGCATTTCTATCGACTATAAGACAACTAAGTGGCTGAACTTAGGATTGGGATATAACTATTTTAAACTTCAAATAAAAACGATTGAAACGAATTTTAAAACAGATATCGATTATGGCTATAATGGACCTACCCTATTTGCTAGATTTACTTTTTAACTAAAGGTTCAATGACATCAATTAAATTGTTGGATTTTTCTTAATAAGCACCTTCTCTTTCAGTGAACTTAAATGAGCGCTTATTTTTATTGCGTAGAAAGCAATTATTACTAAATTTGCAGCCCTAAAAAGTATTTTAATTTAAAATTAATAGCATGTACGCAATTGTAGAGATAGCAGGGCAGCAATTTAAAGTTGAAAAAGACCAGCGGATCTTTGTACATCGTTTAGATCAAAAAGAAGGTGAAAAGGTAACTTTTGACAATGTTCTTTTAGTTGATAATGATGGAAAGGTTAATGTTGGCGCCCCAGCTGTAAAAGGTGCATCGGTAGACGCTACCGTATTAGAACACCTTAAAGGCGACAAAGTGATCGTCTTTAAAATGAAAAGAAGAAAAGGTTACCGTAAGAAAAACGGTCACCGCCAGTATTTAACCTCGGTTAAAATTGATAACATTAAGGCTTAAGCCTTTAAAATTGTAATACCATGGCACATAAGAAAGGAGCAGGTAGTTCGAAAAACGGAAGAGATTCGCAAAGCAAACGTCTAGGGGTAAAAATCTATGGCGGTCAAATGGCAATTGCGGGAAATATTATCGTAAGACAACGTGGAACTCAACATCACCCGGGTAACAATGTTGGATTAGGTAACGACCATACATTATTTGCAACAGCAGATGGTCTTGTTGAATTCAGAAGAAAAAGAAATAATAAATCTTACGTTTCGGTAGTTCCATTTACCGAAGAGTAAGCTATTTTTAAAAATACCTATAAAAACTCCTCGAAATCGGGGAGTTTTTTTTTGCCTTATACTATTTTTACATCTCAATTATACTTATACCATCATGCTAGAACTTCAGCGAATAAGAGAGGATAAAGATCAAATCATTGAAAGCCTTAAAAAAAGAGGCGTTGATTTTACAAAACCTATTAATCAGATCATCACACTTGATGAATCCAGAAGGACTTTTCAAAGTCAGATGGACCTGCATAAGGGAGAATTAAATAAGATCTCGAAAGAAATTGGTATTCTATTTAAATCCGGAGATCAGTTGAAAGCAAATGTATTAAGAGATAAAACAGCAAGTCTTAAAGTTCTCGTCGATAAAAATAAATCGAAACTTGATGAAGTCGAACAAGAATTAAGCGATCTACTTTATCAAATTCCGAATGTTCCAAATGAAAAAGTTCCATTTGGTACTTCTGAAAATGACAATGAAATTTTTGATGAAGAGGGAAAAATGCCGGCATTATATGAAGATGCTCTTCCGCATTGGGAATTAGCCTCAAAATATAAATTGATCGATTTTGAATTAGGTGTAAAGATCACTGGAGCTGGATTTCCTGTTTATACAGGCAAAGGAGCAAGACTGCAACGCGCATTGATCAATTATTTTTTAGTAGAAGCAACAAAGGCGGGTTATACAGAAATAATGCCTCCCTTATTGGTAAATGAGGCTAGCGGGATAGGAACGGGACAACTACCGGATAAAGAAGGTCAGATGTACCATTGTCAAATAGATGATCTTTATTTAATTCCTACAGCAGAAGTTCCCCTGACTAATATTTATCGTGACACTCTTCTTTCCTTAAAGGAACTTCCTATAAAAATTACCGGACATACTCCTTGCTTCCGTAGAGAAGCCGGTTCTTACGGAAAAGATGTTAGAGGATTAAATCGCCTCCACCAATTCGAAAAAGTGGAAATTGTTCAGATCGTGAATCCAAAGGATTCACATAAAGTGCTCGACACGATGGTAAAGCATGTTAAAGGATTATTGAAAAGCCTTGAGTTACCTTATCGAACCCTTCGTCTTTGTGGTGGAGATCTTGGATTTACCTCATCAATTACTTACGATATGGAAGTGTATTCTGCAGCACAAAAACGCTGGTTAGAAGTGAGTTCTATTTCCAATTTTGAGACCTTTCAAGCCAATCGATTAAAATGCCGTTTTAAAGATGAGAACGGGAAAAATCAAATGGTACATACCTTAAATGGAAGTGCATTAGCTTTGCCCAGGATCATGGCTGCATTATTAGAAAATAATCAAAGTGAAAAGGGGATTAGAATCCCAAAAGTTTTGCTTCCTTATACCGGATTTGAAATAATTGACTAATGAAAAAAATAATAAGTACCACTATAGTACTACTTGCAATTGGAATTTATTTTTTTAGTAATTCCTGCAATCGCAATGATTATACTCAAGAAATAGGAAAAGTAGATACGCTGTTCATACAAGTAAATAGCTATAAGCTATACTTAGATTCAATCGACTCTACTTCTGTAATGGAGTATGCACCTTTGGTTGCTCATGATCTGAAATGGATCAGTGACAGTCTGGCAAAAGAATCAATGGCAGATGCTTCTGTGTTTCTTTTTAAAGTAAGAACAGGGAACAAACTTCTCGAAAATTTTCCGGTGGAATACACTGCATTGAAGAAAGAAGTTAATTTTAGTCATAAGCAACTTCTCGATCTTAAAGTCGACTTACAAAACGCTAGTATTGAAAAAGTACAGGTTGTTACCTATCTAAAAGATGAGAAACTTGCACTAAAAGTAATTGAAGGTCATTTTAATAAAATGAAAAAGCGTTTAGAAATTTTGAAAGACTACCCCATTGTTAGAAAAGATTTTTACCTTAAGGTCCAAGAACAAGGAAATAGTATTGAATAACTTTATGCGCATTTCGTCCACTTTTTTTTTATTGTTATTCGCTTTTAATTTTTCATTAAAGGCTCAGTTGAGCGATCTTGAAATCGCCGAGAGTTACGCAAACTCTGGTGAATGTGAGATTGCAATAGTCTATTATGAAAAGTTGATCAAATCGAATCGTAGCAAAAAAGTATATGATAATTATTTAAAATGCTTAATTGAACAAAATCAATTTGATGAAGCTATTAAATTAGTAAAGTCGTTCATTAAGTCGAATTCAAAAAACGTAATGTATAAAGTAGATCTAGGTGAGATCTATTTAGCCAATGGAGAAGTTGAAAAAGCAGATAAATCCTTTGAAACAGCTATAAAAGAATTAGATGCCAACCAATACCAAACAATTGCAATGGCCAATGCTTTTATTCGCTTAAATGAATTGGATTTTGCTTATGAAAGCTATATTAAAGGAAGAAAAGAGCTGGATGGTAAATACAACTTCCACTATGAATTAGCAACTCTCGAAGGGATTAGAGGAAATATTCCTGAAATGATCGATGAATATTTAGACCTGATCGCAGAAAATCCGGCTTATTTAAATACTGTTCAAAATGCACTTGGTAGAAATTTCGATTTTACCGAGACCAATGAAAAAACGCAATATCTGCGAGAAGCGCTTTATACTAGAGTTCAGGATTATCCTGACAATATAAATTATAGTGAAATGCTGATCTGGATGCTCTTACAACAGGAAGATATTTATGCCGCTTTTATTCAAACCAGAGCAATGGATAAAAGACTAGGTGAAAATGGATATCGTGTATTGAATATCGCCCGGATCGCTAAAGGAAATGGTGATTATAAAACAGCAATCAAATGTTATGAGTACATCGCCGAAAAGGGCGAATCTAATCCTTATTATATTTTTAGTCAGACAGAGCGAATCGATGTGATGCAGGAAGAGATATTTAACTCAAAAAGCATCAATACTGAAGCAGTAAATCGATTGGATGGTGAATATAAAGCAACCTTTAATGCATTAGGGCTCAATGAAAATACTGCTACTCTTTTAATGCATTGGGCACATTTAAAAGCTTATTATGAGCAAGATGCAGATACGGCTATTGTGATGCTTGAGAGCGCTATGGCTTTAGGAAACATCTACCCTAAAATAATGGCCTACATTAAATTAGAGCTAGCAGATATTTATATGCTGAAGGACGATATATGGGAAGCTTCATTACTTTATTTACAGGTGGATAAAGATTTTAAAAATGATGTTTTAGGTCATCAAGCTAAATTTAGAAATGCTCGTTTATACTATTATACAGGAAATTTCGCATGGTCTGTAGCACAATTAGATGTATTAAAAGCATCTACTTCAAAACTGATTGCGAATGATGCGATGGAACTTTCTCTTTTGATCTCCGATAATTTAGCATTAGACACGATCACCCTTCCTTTAGAAATGTATGCTCGAGCTGATTTGCTCTATTTACAACATAAGGATCTTCTCGCCATTGAAACCCTGGATTCCATTTCACTTAATTTTCCAGGTCATTCACTACAAGATGAGATCTTCTTTAAAAAATATCAAATCGCATACCGGGTAAATGACTATGATCAGGCTGTGTTTTATCTGCAGCAGATTTTGGATCTTTATAATGAAGACCTATTAGCCGATAAAGCCGCCTACTTATTAGCTGTGATCTATGAAGAACAATATATGAATCCCGAAAAAGCAAGTGAATTATACCAATTGATCCTCAGTGACTATCCAAACAGTTTATATGTAGATGATGCTCGAAAACGTTTTCGCATACTTCGAGGGGATCAGATCAATTAAGCTACCAAACGTACCATCCTGATGCAGGAATAAATATAAGTATCATCGATACTACAATCATAATCAGCATAAATCCAGCGATCCATTTTAACCAGACATTGTAAGGGATCCGGGCTATTTCCAATATTCCCATCGTTACACCTGAAGTTGGAATAATCAAATTAAAAAGTCCATCTCCAAATTGATAGGACAGCACTGCCGTTTGACGAGATACATCCAAAAGATCCGATAAAGGGGCCATTAATGGCATGGTGATGGCCGCCTGTCCGGAGCCTGAAGGAATAAAGAAATTAATAACTCCCTGAAAAATAAACATCGCTTCAGCGGCAATAACAGGAGAAAAATCTCCTACTGCGTTCGACATGGAATAGAGTACGGTATCAATTATTTTTCCATCTGAAGCAACGACTAAAATGGCCTTGGAAAAACCAATAATGAGCGCAGCCATCAAAAGATCTTGGGCACCCCGAATAAAACTCTTTACAGTTTGAGATAAACTCAATCCGCCTACAAATGCAGAAGCGACTCCCAATAGAACAAATAATCCGGCGAGTTCAATAATATACCAGTCGTAATTCATTGCCCCAATCATGATGCCAGCTAAAGTTGCGAAAAACAACAATAGGATCACTTTCCTTCTCGCGCTTAAGTTTAATTCCTTTACATCTTCTCCATGTTCAAACTCGGCATTTATAAATCCAATTGGACTTTTTGAAGGCTCTTTTTCAATCCTCTTTGCATACCACATCACAAACAAAAGAACGGTATTCAAAGCCACTAAAAATAGGCGATACCTCTGCTATTCCCTGCGCAATACCAACTGTAAAAGGATTAAAAGGAGCTCCTGCAAATCCCATTCCTGCACCAATAAAAGGAATCGAAATACCCACAATATTATCATAGCCCATCGACCGGGCTAATGGAATCGTGATCATGATAAACACCAACACTTCTTCCGACATACCAAAAGTGGCTCCTCCAATAGAAAATATGATCATCAATAATGGAATGATCCAGATCTTCAATCTCCTATTTTTTTCTGCAAATCGAAGCACTTGCTGAAGACCGGCATCGATCGCTCCCGTTGCAGTTAAAATTGAAAAAGCGCCTCCGACAAGCAATACGAAACCGATAATATCAG
>JAHECK010000008.1 GCA_024641785.1 Flavobacteriales bacterium
CTCTCATTGAAAAAAAACATAATGATCTTAGCCGGTCATTACAAAGGAGTGGATGAACGCGTTCGAGAAATGTATATCACTCAGGAAATTTCGATCGGAGACTATGTATTGACCGGAGGTGAATTACCTGCTGCAATTTTAGCTGATGCAATCATCCGTGTGATACCGGGGGTTATCGGTGATGAAATGTCCGCCTTACTGGATTCTTTTCAGGATGGATTGCTATCTCCGCCTGTTTATACAAGACCAGCAGATTATAAAGGTCATAAAATTCCTGAAATTTTGATTTCCGGAGATGGAAAAAAAGTAGATGAATGGAGACATGAACAAGCCTTGAAAAGAACAAAAGAACGAAGACCCGATCTTTTTGAAAAATGGAAAGACGAAGAAAATAGAGACTAAAAATAAATTGTATTTTGTCTATTGTTTAACAAATAATATTTGTAATATTGCACCCCAATTTTAGAGCATTTTAAATAATTTGTCATGGATATCGTTAAAGACATACAGAATGAAATCACCGAAAAGGTAACCTTTCCAAAGTTTGGACCTGGTGATACTATTTCATTACATTATAAGATAAAAGAAGGTAATAAAGAGCGTATCCAGGTATTCCAAGGCGTTGTAATTCAACGAAGAGGTAATGGATTTACTGAGACTTTCACAATTAGAAAAATTTCAAATGGTGTTGGAGTAGAAAGAATTATTCCATTATACTCACCTAATATTGATAAAATTGAAGTTAATAAAGAAGGTAGAGTTAGAAGAGCTCGTATATTTTACTTACGTGAACTTAAAGGAAAAGCAGCTCGTATTAAAGAGAAAAAGCATTTCAAATCGAAATAAAAAATATTTTTATATTGAGTCCCGATCTTATAGATCGGGATTTTTTTTGTCAAATAAATTGATAAATAACAATCAGAGCGTGTAGCCCTATCATGCCATCAAAATAAGCAGAATAAAAGAATTCACTTCTTTTGTCAGAACTCAACAGCACACTTACGATCATTAATAAATAAAGGATCGCCATCATTAAAACTCCTTCTAAAGACGGTGTTATTTTATAATAAAAATAAAACCCGATACATAATGAAAGAATAGCCCAGCTTTTTGTCAATTTGATCCCAATAAGCTTAGGTATGGTATGCAGATCGTCAGGGTCGCTTTTTAAATCACGTATATCGAACATCAGTGTAATTGGGAAAATAAATAGAAAACGTTCTGCTATTAATGGAAGCCATGAATAATAATCCGATAACAAACCATGGTCAATAATCTGTGGCAGGGTAGTGATCATTGCCCAAATCGAACTTACAATAAAGGTTTTAGCATAAGGGATATTTCGTATTGAAAAACGCTTATTCGCAATTGAGAAATCGTGAATAACATAGATAAAACTTATGATCGATAAAATAGAAATAATGACTTGTGCTTGAATCGAAAAAGAATAAAATAGGTAAAGAACAAAAATTAAGGAGACCAATATGGAGAAAACCCAGTAAGTCATGTGTTTTTTCAACCATTCAGCTTGATCTCTTTGTGCTTTTTCATAAAACAAAACCGTTTTATAATAGCCCAGATTATAAATAAACAAGGTGCTAAAAAAGACAAATAATGGACTTTTATAATCTGAAGGAATACCCAAAAAGTAATTACTTTCCATTGAGATCAAAAAAGCAATCAAAGCAATATGTAAATTGCTGTACACCCATATTTTGATCCCCTTTTTCAAATTACTGTACAAGTTCATAAACTAACAAGCCTGATAAAACCCCAACTACACTTGACAAAAGTGCGTGTTTTGTTCTTTTCATTCTTGCAGTTCGATTATATCCTTCTGCATAAAAACCATTTCCAATAAAATCAGGTGAGGAAATACTTTCTTTTTGAATCTTAATTAATGGAATTTGAACGATGCCGGTATAGGCGATTGGAACAAGGAGGGTGAAAATACTACCCTCCATAAGAATTGCTGAAGCTGCTCCAACCGCGAAGCCCACAGGCAATACCCATTTTGTTTTAAACTGATAAAGCGCATCTTTTCGTCCATTGACAAGCATTCGCATATTGTCAATAGTATACTCTTCAAAATAATATAGGTCAGGATAGAAAAATACTTTTTCCTGTAGATCAAAATTGATAGAAAAAACTTCATCTCTATAAAATGACTTAGTTTTTATTTTATTATTGTCTTTAATTATATTGAAAATAACTTTTACTCCGGCAGTGTCAATAGCCATCCCTTTAAAGTTTTTTCCATTCATAAGAAGAATTTCTTCTTGAGAATTTGAAAGAAGAGCAATCCACATAAAAAGAAAAAAGAAAAAAAATCTCATAACGATGTATTTGTTAGTTGTAAATGTAGTATTTCGAAACTTATTTATCCTTCAATTAATATTGACTTTTATATTATAATACTCCGTTTCTACTTTGTAAATTGCGCCGCAAATTTTTATTTATGAGATCATCATTTTTATATAATCATTTAGGGCCTCGAATGAGTGAGAGAGCGCAAATGCTCAAAGTAATCGGGGTTGAATCTGAAGAAGATTTAATTTTTAAAACTATTCCGGATGATATCCGGTTGAAGAAAGAACTGGAACTGGCTCATCCTTTAAGCGAAGATGAGTATTTGGAACATATCCAATCGCTTGGTTCGAAGAATAAACTTTTCAGAAGTTTTATAGGATATGGTTATTACCCGAATTTGGTTCCATCCGTTATCCTGCGTAATATATTTGAAAATCCGGGATGGTATACTGCCTATACTCCTTATCAGGCTGAAATAGCTCAAGGTCGATTGGAAGCCTTGTTAAACTACCAGACTATGGTAACGGATATGACTGGATTAGAGATGGCAAATGCATCTTTATTAGATGAAGGGACTGCAGCAGCTGAATCAATGATCATGTTTTACAATGCCCGAAGCAGAGCGATGGTGAAGGATAACATTAGAAAGATCTTTATCGATAATAATATCTATCCGCAAACCATAGATATTATAAAAACTCATGCGACACCAAAAGACATTGAATTGGTTTTTGGTGATTATAAAACTATAGCTCTTGATGAGACCTTTTTCGGCGCTATTGTTCAATTCCCGGCTGCCGATGGTTCTGTAAATGATTATAGATCATTTGTGTCAAAAGCTGAAGAAAAAGGGATAAAAGTTGCTGTAGGTTCTGACTTAATGAGTCTTGCCTTGTTGAGCCCTCCGGGTGAATGGGGAGCTACAGTTGTTTTTGGAAATTCACAACGTTTTGGTGTACCAATGGGATATGGTGGTCCACATGCAGGTTTCTTTGCTTGTACTGATGAATACAAACGCTATTTGCCGGGTCGGATCATTGGAGTTACAAATGATAAACAAGGTAACCGCGCTTACCGGATGGCACTTCAGACCAGAGAGCAACATATAAAAAGAGAAAAGGCCACTTCAAATATTTGTACCGCTCAGGCTTTATTAGCGATAATGGCAGGTATGTATGCTGTTTTTCACGGACCTGATATGATAAAGAGCATTGCACAATCTATTCATAATGATACCGTTCGTTTATCTAATTCACTAGAAAAGCTAGGTTTTAAAAATGAGAATACTTCTTATTTTGACACGATTAAAATAAGAATAGCAGATGCTACAACTGTAAAAGAGATTAGAAAAATTGCAGAAGGAGAAAAAATTAATTTCAATTATTTTAATGCAGGATTTATTGGGATTTCTTTAGATGAAGCAACAACTGACGCTGATTTAGAGAAAATCATTTCCATCTTTGCAAAAGCAGCGAAAAAACAATCAATAGCTATTGAAAAAGGAGAAAATGTACTCCCTTCAGGATTATTACGCAAAAGTTCTTTTTTAAGTCATGATGTATTTAACAAATACAGATCAGAGACTGCAATGATGCGTTATATTAAAAAACTTGAAAATAAAGATTTCAGTTTGGTACATGGAATGATCCCATTAGGATCATGTACGATGAAATTAAACGCAGCTACTGAATTGATGCCGCTTTCTTCATCATCATGGAATAATATTCATCCGTTTGTTCCAAAAGATCAAACGCTTGGATATCAGGAAATGTTTAAAGAATTAGAAAGTGATCTTAGTATTATTACCGGATTTGATGCGGTTTCGCTTCAACCTAATTCAGGAGCACAGGGTGAGTTTGCCGGATTGATGGTCATTAGAGCTTATCATGTAAACAACGGAGATCATCATCGAAATATCGTTCTTATTCCTTCTTCAGCCCATGGCACCAATCCTGCATCTGCAGTGATGGCCGGAATGGAAGTGGTGATCGTTGAATGCGATGAAAAAGGAAATATTAAACTTGATGATCTAAAAGCAAAAGCAGAAGCGCATAAAGAAAATTTAAGCGCATTTATGGTTACTTATCCGTCTACACATGGAGTGTATGAAAAAGACATTAAGACCATGACGAAGATCATACATGACAATGGTGGTCAGGTTTATATGGATGGTGCCAATATGAATGCTCAAGTAGGTTTAACAAATCCCGGAAATATCAATGCCGATGTTTGTCACCTTAATTTACATAAGACCTTTGCTATTCCACATGGAGGTGGTGGACCAGGTGTGGGACCAATTGGTGTTGCGAAACATCTTACGCCCTTTTTACCGGGAAACCCATTAATCCAAACCGGCGGAGATAAAGCGATCACCGCGATCTCTTCGGCCCCTTGGGGAAGTGCTTTAGTTACTTTAATTTCTTACGCTTATATTAAAATGTTAGGTGCAAAAGGAATTAAAGAAAGCTCAATTCAAGCAATTATCAATGCAAATTATTTAAAAGCCAAATTAGAAGGAACTTATTCTATTCTATATAAAGGTGAATTAAATATGGTTGCTCATGAGATGATTGTTGACTTCAGATCTTTCAAAGCTACCTCAGGTATAGAAGTTTCTGATGTTGCAAAACGTTTAGCTGATTACGGATTTCATGCTCCTACTGTTTCGTTTCCGGTTGCCGGAACGCTGATGATCGAACCGACAGAAAGTGAGCCACTGGACGAGTTAGATCGTTTTGTAGAAGCGATGATAGCTATTCGTGAAGAAATTAGAGAAATTGAAGATGGAAAAGCAGATAGAGAGGATAATGTATTAAAAAATGCACCTCATACTCAGCAGCATGTTATTTCTGATGACTGGAGTCATGCTTACTCAAGAGAAAAGGCCGCTTATCCATTAGCTTCTTTAAAAGAAAATAAATTCTGGCCAAAAGCTGCCAGAGTAGATGATGCTTATGGAGATAGGAATCTGGTTTGTACTTGTCCACCGATCGAACATTATATGAATTAAAAAAATAGGTCATAAAAAAAGCGGCTGAAAGTAGATTTCAGCCGCTTTTTTATTTCTATTAATTAGACTTCGATTATAGTGAACCAATCATTTTTGAAGGATCGACCCAAAGATCAAAATCAGAAGCACTAACATAGCCCAAATTTATAGCTTCCTCTTTCAAAGTACTTCCATTTTCGTAGGCCGTTTTAGCAATTTTAGCCGCTTTTTCATAGCCAATATGAGTATTAAGAGCGGTTACAAGCATTAATGAATTATTGACATGTTCTTTAATTTTCACTTCATTTGCCTTGATTCCGTCTGTAGCATGCTCTGCGAATGATACACATGCATCACCAATTAAGCGACCTGATTGTAAAAAATTAGCAGCCATGATCGGTTTGAATACGTTTAGTTCGAAATGTCCCTGCATCCCTCCTACACCGATTGCAACATCATTACCCATCACCTGTGCACAAACCATTGTAAGCGCTTCTGCCTGAGTTGGATTTACTTTTCCGGGCATTATGGATGAACCTGGTTCATTAGCAGGTAAAATGATCTCTCCAATTCCTGATCTTGGTCCTGAAGCCAGCAAACGAATATCATTTGCAATTTTATTAAGCGATACTGCCAACTGTTTTAAAGCTCCGTGCGATTCAACAATAGCATCATGAGCTGCTAATGCTTCAAATTTATTTTCAGCTGTTACAAATGGTAAACCTGTAAATTTAGCAATGAATCCGGCCACGTTTTCTGAATAACCCTTTGGGGTATTGATTCCTGTTCCAACGGCAGTTCCTCCCAAAGCAAGTTCTGCAAGATGAGGCAGAGTGTTTTTTAAGGCTTTTAAACCATGATTTAATTGCGAAACATATCCGGAAAATTCCTGCCCTAGAGTTAAAGGTGTTGCATCCATTAAATGCGTCCTTCCGATTTTAACGAAGCTGTTCAATTCCTGAGATTTCTTTTGCAAAGAATCTCTTAATCTTTCGACGCCCGGAATCGTGGTTTCAACAACCATTTTATAGCAAGCGATATGCATTCCGGTAGGAAAGGTATCATTAGAAGATTGTGATTTATTTACATCATCATTCGGATGAATTTCCGATTTACCTTCTCCCAGCTTATTTCCATTTAATACATGTGCTCTATTTGAGATCACTTCATTTAGATTCATGTTCGATTGTGTACCTGAACCAGTTTGCCAAATCACCAAAGGAAACTGATCATCCAGTTTTCCTTCTAAAATTTCATCACAAACTTTAGCAATCAGATCTCGCTTAGAAGCATCAAGTACCCCCAGTTCGCAATTGCTATATGCTGCTGCTTTTTTCAAATAAGCAAAAGCATGAACAATTTCAATTGGCATTGAAGCAGGTGCTCCAATTTTAAAATTGTTCCTTGATCTTTCGGTCTGTGCTCCCCAATATTTAGTAGAAGGAACTTTCACCTCACCCATGGTGTCTTTTTCTATTCGATATTCCATTAGAAATTATTTAGTTTTTTCAATTTGATTGTTTAATATTGTCATCATTAAATCACTATAAGGAACCATTATGACAATCGTTGGAGTATTATTTTTCTTTTTTGTAGCCATGTCAGCTTTTTTCGTTTTAATTTTTCTTTCGAGCTTTATTCCTTATTGGATTTATTTAGGTATTAAAGAAAAAATCAGCCCTAGCGAAAAGCCTGAAAACGAAATATCCTAGTTTTTTTATTCCCATTAGAAAATCTGTTTTTTTATAATAAATCGTCAATATTTTCTATTGGCCTTGCAATAACTGCTTTATTATTATGAATAATGATAGGCCGTTCAATTAGCTTTGGAAATTTCACCATTGCTTTTATCCAATCGGCATCGCTTAACTTTTTATTTTTAAAATGTTCTTTATACTCGGGTTCATTCTTTCTGATCAATTCTTCGGGTTTGATACCAAGTTGCTGAATTACTTTTTCAAGTTCCTTTTCAGTGATAGCTTCCTTTAAATACTCTTTGATAATAGGATCGATTCCCTTTTCCCCAAGATAAGCTAAGCCCTGTCGGCTTTTACTACATCTTGGATTATGATAAACAAGGTAGGACATGTCTATTTTATTTATTACTGTTTTCCATTAAATAAGCTTTTAAAAATGAATCGAGCCCGCCATTTAATACATTGTCGACATTCGACGTTTCATGACCGGTTCGGACATCTTTAATTAATTTATAAGGATGAAGCACATAATTCCGAATTTGCGAACCCCATTCAATTTTCTTTTTTCCTGCTTCAATTTCGCTTCTTTTTTCCATTTTTTTCTCAATCTCAATTTCGTATAACTGAGATTTTAAAAGCTGGAGTGCTTTTTCCTTATTTCCTAATTGAGATCGAGTTTCGGTATTTTCAATTACTATACCGGTAGGTTTATGATGCAATCTCACTCCTGTTTCTACTTTATTCACATTTTGACCTCCTGCTCCCCCAGAGCGGAAAGTATCCCAGGTTATTTCAGAAGGATTGATATCTATTTCGATCGTATCATCTACTAGGGGATAAACATAAACGGAAGCAAAGGATGTATGTCGTTTTGCATTACTATCAAAAGGAGAAATACGCACTAAACGATGCACCCCATTCTCACCTTTTAAATAACCAAAAGCAAATTCGCCATCAATTTCAATCGTAACGGTTTTGATACCTGCTACATCACCTTCCTGCAAGTTCAATTCTCGTACTTTAAACTTTTGATTTTCGGCATACATTAAATACATACGCATGAGCATCGCCGCCCAATCGCAAGATTCGGTTCCACCTGCTCCTGCAGTTATTTGCAAGACAGCACTTAAGCTGTCTTCTTCGAGCTGAAGCATGTTTTTAAACTCGAGATCGTCGATTAATTTAATGGTTTTATCGTACTGCCTCACAACATCTTTCTCAGTAGCCTCGTCTTCCTTAAAGAAATCATATAGAATCTGCAGATCATCAGATGCCTCTTCAACTTCGGCAAAACCTTCGGTCCAGGTCTTAAGAATCCTGATCTTTTTTAAAATTTGTTCCGCTCTTTTAGGGTCTTCCCAGAAAGAAGGATCACCGGTATGCTTTTCTTCTTCGGCTATTTGCTCCTTTTTTGCAGCAACGTCAAAGATACCCCCTTAACGCTTCCAAGCGTCCTACAATACTCTGAATTTGATCGTATGTTACCATATTGCAAATGTACTAAAGCACAGGGTTAAGATGTAAAGTATTTGGTTATTTTTTTTAAGCTTTTATAATAAATTCAAGTAAAAAGGCTAGTACTTGTCTAACCAGGAAAATACCTTTTCAAAAGCATCCTTTCTTACCAAATCTGCTGACAGAAAAATATCATGTTTAGCCTCTTTTATTTCTTCAACAGTAACATTGACACCTAAGTGATGTGCTTGTTTTTTCATGTCTTCAATATTTAAAACAACATCAGCACTATGAATGTTTTCGCTCCATTTTTTTGGCAGAAAAGAATGACTCGAATGCAATAGAAGAATTGGCTGAGTACTTCCTAATCCTTTCTTAACGGCATCTTGCCCTCCCTTAATCGCCAAGAGCCATTGAAAAAAAGCAGGAAAACCCTTAATCGGTTTAAAATCTAAATTAAAATCCCATACACCTTGATGATCTTTATGTAAACTTTTAGGATAAAGTGGAGATAAAGCATTTGGAATATTAGCATAGGAATTGATCATTACTCCTAGTTTTAGAAATGGGATACTTAATTTACGAATGAGAAAAGGAGCATTGATTTCTAAAAAGGGAGAATTTAAGACCATAGAAGAAATAAGATCTTTTTTATTCCCGTGATCCAAATAGAGTGAACTTATTAAACCTCCTGTAGAATGGCCCAGTAAGGTGATTTTATTATGATCAAGGTTATGAATTTTATCAATAACAATGTCTAATTCTTCAAAATACTCCTCTAAATTTTTACAATAATTTGGATGCTGATGAGGAAGTAATGAATGACCATATTTTCTTAATTCAACGGCATAAAAATTAAAACCATGATCATGAAACTGATCAGCTAAATGGGGATGAAAAAAATAATCTACAAATCCATGAATATATAGAAAGGACTTTTGTCCCGGCAAATTTTTATTTGACTGGATAAAAGTGGCAATAACCTCTCCTTCATAGTCATCTTTCAGATCAATTTTCTCGTATTTGAAGTTCATTAAAGGCATAGAGAATTCTTAAGTAACCCAAACATATAAAAAAAGGGGGCACAAAGCCCCCTTTCAAATTTCATATATTGATTATTATTGAATATTTCCTCCAACGGTTAATCCACTTGGTACCGAAGTGGGAACAATTTGATCAAAATTTTCATCTGTAAGACTTTCAAGAAAAGCTACAATTTGATTGATCTCTGTCTCGGTTAGACCAAGAGGAGTCATATCTGAAGCTAGCATATCAGGTGTTACATTCGAATTTCCAGAAACACCAGCATTCATATATTCTACGATATCTTTAAGATTTTCTAACATCCCATTATGCATGTAAGGACCTGTTAGTGTCGCATTTCTAAGGGTTGGTGTTCTAAATTTAAACTCCTTATACTTACCTGAATCAGCAGGAAATAGCGGGCTCGCAGGGTTCTCAGGTATTCCTAAGGCATGAAAATCATAATCTGAAAGCATTGGTCCATAATGACAGTTTGAGCATCTCGCTTTTCCATTGAAAAGGATCAATCCATTTTTTTGATCACTTGAAAGAGCAGTCAAATCTCCTGCTAAATATTGATCATAAGGACTATTCGTACTTACAATTGTTCTTTCGAAAGTAGCTACAGCTTTCGCATAGTTTTCAACTGTAACAGGATTTGTTCCTCCGAATACGTCTGTAAATAACTGTACATATTCCGGAATCGCTGCCAATCTTAAAGCAATACTATCCATTGCATCGACATCTGCATATGCGTCCCCTCTCATTTCACTTCGAGAAGTGGGTGGTTTTTGACATTGGGTTTCCAGAGAATTGAATCGACTATCCCAAAACATTGGAGATTGTAAAGGATCATAGCCATTATTAGATGTGAGTCCATTATAAGCACTATTCAAAATAGTAGGTGCATTTCTAGGAACACGTGCAATAGGCATAGAAAGAATTAAACCACCAGTATTTTCTGTTCTATCGGGTCCTAAACCACTTCCATTAACTCCAATTGCTAAATCAATTCCGTCACCATAGCCTAAACCAGGGTGGTGACATGTAACACAAGCCATGTCTTTTTCACCACCAACAATTGGATCCCAAAATAATAATCTTCCTAATTCTGCTTTTTCTGTAGTAATAGGATTATTTAAAGGATAAGAAACCGGGGGCAAAGATTGAAGATCTAATAAGCTGATCATTCCATCCAATGGGTCTGTAACAGGCGGATCTTCGCAATCATCTTTTTTACAAGAACTTGTAAATAGAAGTGCTGAGGTAGCAATAAGGAATAAAGAAAGTCTAAAATGATTTCTCCATTTTTTGGTAACAATTGAATCCATTATTTTGTTTTCAGTTAGTAAAATAATAATAAATGAGGAGTGTTAATATTGATTTTCAAATTCAGCAATATTAGTGGTACAATTTACTTTTATTTTTTAATTGTACAACTATTAAAAAATACACTACTTATCTTTAGTCTACAATTATACTTGATTCATCGATATAATGAGTCCGCTTGTTTGTTTTTTAACAAATATTTAACACCTGCTCTTAAATAATTATCAAGTTTGATTAGTAAATTCTACGAAATAAATTATGAATGGGTTTTAATCTCAATAAGAAAAAGAATCTCAAATAGGAATTTATTTTTTTTCTTCCCGACGATATAGCCCATTGTGAATTCAGAAAATCGGTCGAATTGTTTAATAATATGGGTTCAAAATATATCCGTTAGCAATGATAATCAATGAAATAGCATGATTAATATCATTGGATTTGCTAATTAATATTAGCATTTTAGGTTAAATAATCTTCAGGATATGAGTTTAATTAATTATCCGAATGCTTTTAGCACCGCATCAAAAGGAATTTCTTCCTTAAATAAGCTCTTCCACTATTCATTTAAACACATTAATCATGACAGATAGAATAAATAGTATCATAAAGTATTTTGATATGGAAAGTGCTGATATGATCGCTAAAGCAATCGATTTGATCGAGAATTTAAATGATTTAAGTTTAGAAGAGAAAGTAAATCTTAGCGAAGCATTGACATCCATTTTTTACTATCATGATTTTAATGGGAGTAATGAAATGGAAAAAATCGCTACTAAAAGCATTAAAATAATCGGTAGTTTTGGTAAGGATGTTTTACCCTTTTTAACGGAAGAACTGATCAATGCTGATGCAGAATCTGCAGTTTATCTTGGTAAGTGCATCGCTTTTAACAAAGAGGAGGGCGTTGAGATCATTCTTGATACCTGGGAAAAACACGCAGAAGATGATTTTGCTATTATCAACATAATACAAGCCTTATCCTCTTTTCGGATGGCTGAAGTTGAAAATGCTATTCCTAAGCTCATTCATGCTACTCGATCTAATAATTCACATATAAAATCGATGGCTTTGTCTACCCTTGGTACTATTTCACTAAATAATTCAATCGAAAATATTGATGATAGGGTAAGAAAATCGATGTTCAATGCTGTATATTCTTTATTGAGCGACAGGAAACCTTTAGTTAGAAAGAATGCTGTTTCCACACTCGGTAAGATGCATAAAAAAGCCATTCTAAATCGAGAACAAGAAGGGAAAGTTCACTCTGCTTTTATGTCGATGTTAGGTAAAGATGGTAAACATGATTGGGATCGTGAATTTATTGTCAGGCATGAGATCGAGCACTTTATTCAGTTATTTACTGCAAAAGAAACCTTAGCAGATCGCTACAGACAATCATTTAGAATATTGAATAAAAAAGAGCTCTGTCATAATACTTTTCATTATGAAATAGAGGCTCCACTTATAGCTAGTAAAATTAAAGCAGGGCAATTTATTATTGTTAGACATAACGAAACCAGTGAAAGAATTCCACTTTCAGTTTGCGGTTGGGATCGTGAAAAAGGAAGTATTCAAATTATTGTTAATTCAGTAGGCAAAACATCAACAGAAATTAATCATCTCAATCCTGGCAATAATTTTACAGATATTGTAGGACCTCTTGGAGTAAGATCACGGGTAACCAAATACAATGGAACTTGTGTAGTGATTGGAGGTGGATATGGAGCAGGAGCAATTATTCCTACAGCCCATGATCTAAAAGCCATTGGAAATAGAGTTGTTGGAATTATAGGAGCTCGTACGAAAAACCTTCTATTAATGGTAGAAGAACTTAAAAAAGCATGTGATGAAGTAATCATTACTACAAATGATGGTTCTGAAGGGATGACTGGCTTTGTTACAACTGCATTAGAAGATATTCTTAATAGGGAAAAAGTTGAGCATGTGCTCGCTGTCGGTCCTGTACCTATGATGGAAGCGATCAGCAATATGACCCGCCCGAAAAAAATAGAAACTTATGTGTCATTGAATGCTATTATGGTTGATGGAACAGGAATGTGTGGAGCATGCAGGGTTTCAATTGGAAATAAAGTAAAATTTGCATGCATTGATGGCCCTGATTTCAATGGTCATCTTGTTGATTTTAATGAATTGATCAAGCGACAAAAGATGTTTGTGAAACATGAAAAAGAAGCCTTAATAGCAATAGAAAATTAAGTTTGGATTATGAGAGAACAAAGAACATTAAACCTGACCAATAAGGAACGAATGAATCTTCCTCATCAGGAAATGCTTTTGGTCAATCCAGAAGAGCGAATTTGTAATTTTGAAGAAGTTCCTATTGGATATAGTCATGATCAGGCTATTATGGAAGCCAGCAGATGCCTTCAATGCCGAAAACCAGAATGCATAAAAGCATGTCCTGTAGGTATTGATATTCCGGCTTTTATCCGATTAATAGAAGATAATAAACCCGCTGAAGCGGCTAAAAAAATAAGAGAAACCAATTTTTTACCGGCAGCTTGTGGCAGGGTTTGTCCGCAGGATAAACAATGTCAGGCAGTTTGTGTTGTTGGAAGAAGAAACCTCCCAGTTGGTATTGGAGATCTTGAAAGATATGCAGCTGACTATGAGCGTAAATATAAAACCTTGGAATACCCGGATATTCCTGAAGATACCGGTAAAAAAGTAGCGATCGTAGGATCAGGTCCTGCAGGATTATCTGCTGCTTATGAACTAAGAATAAAAGGGCATCAAGTTGTAATATTTGAAGCTTTTCATAGAGCCGGAGGAGTTTTGATCTATGGAATACCAAGGTTTAGACTCCCAATGGATATCATTGAACAGGATATAAAATTTCTGGAAAACATAGGTGTTGAATTTGTTTATAATATGATCATTGGGAAAATTTTAAGCTTAGATGATCTTTTAGGAAAAGAAGGATTTGACTCTGTGTTTATTGGTACCGGAGCAGGATTACCACGTTTATTAGACATCCCTGGGGCTAATGCCAACGGAGTTTATTCGGCAAATGAGTATTTGACCCGTATCTATTTAATGGATGCTGATAAATTCCCAAGATTTGCTACCCCTTTATATCAGGGGAAAAAAGTTGCTGTTATCGGTGCAGGAAACACAGCGATGGACGCAATGAGAACAGCTAAACGCTTAGGTGGAGATGTAACCTGCTATTATAGAAGATCTGAAGAAGAAGCCCCTGCCCGTTCTGAAGAATTAAAACATGCACAACAGGAAATGATCAATTGGAAATGGTTATCAAATCCGGTTGAATTTATTGTCAATGAAGATAATTTCATTACTCATATTAAATGTGAAAAGATGACGCTCTCTGAACCTGATGAATCGGGAAGAAGAGTTCCTGTATCCAGCGGGGAATTTTTTACAGATGAATGTGATACCGTTATTATGTCGCTTGGATGCAGTGTAAATCCAATTCTACCTGCTACAGATAGTGAGATTAAAATAAACAACTGGGGAGTAATAACGGTTGATGGAGAATCTTGTGAAACGAGTAAAAAAGGTGTTTTTGCAGGAGGTGATGCAATAACAGGAGGATCGACTGTAATTCTAGCAATGGGACAAGCAAAAATTGCTGCTGCATCGATTCATAAGTATTTAATGGGAGAATCGATTAAAAAAGTTGAGTCGGAAGAGGTTTTGGCAGAATAAAAAATAAATTGAATTCAGTTAATTAACTTTTCTGGAAAATTTAGAAATACTAAAAGAGAAAGTGTTTTTTTCGTCTGCTTCAAAATGTTCGATTGATTCTTCGATCCAGTTATTCATTTCAAAATCGGGGAAAAAAGTATCTGCATCAAAGTTTGCATGAACTTTTGTGATATACATTTTATCTATTAAGTCTAAACGGAGAGCTTCGCTATAGATCTGACCTCCTCCTATGATAAATACTTCCGTATCTCCCTTAGCTCTGGCCAGTTCAATTCCTTCTTCAATTGTAGAGACAACGATCGCACCTTCTAATTCCAAATTCATTTTTCTACTTACTACAACATTATCTCGACCTGATAATGGGCGATATTTTAATGGAATACTGTCCCAATTTTTTCTTCCCATTATAACATAGTGACCTTTAGTAGTTTGAGTAAAGAAGCGCATATCTTTAGGCAAATGCCATAATAGGTCATTATTTTTTCCTATCTCAAAATTTTCGCCGACTGCAACGATCAAACTAACTTTCATTTTTACCTTTTATAATGGTTTATTATACAGAGACGTTTGCTTTTATATGAGCCTGAGCATGATAATTTATCAATTCAAAATCATCTCCTGTAAATGAGAATATATCTTTCACATCAGGGTTTATTTTCATAGTCGGTAAAGGCCCAGGAGTGCGGGTTAATTGCAATTTCGCTTGTTCGATATGGTCATTATACAAATGAACATCCCCGAAAGAATGTATGAATTCTCCGGGTTTCAGATCACAAACCTGAGCCATCATTAAAGTCAATAATGCATAGGAAGCGATATTAAAAGGAACTCCTAAAAATGTATCGGCAGAGCGCTGATATAACTGACATGAAAGTTTTCCGTCGGCTACATAAAACTGAAACATGGTATGACAGGGAGGTAAAGCCATATCATCTACAAAACTTGGATTCCATGCCGAAACAATATGTCTCCTTGAATTTGGATTGTTTTTAATACTATCAACCAGCTTAGTTATCTGATCAACACTTGATCCATCCGGATTTGGCCAGGATCGCCATTGAAATCCATATACAGGACCTAACTCTCCATTTTCATCTGCCCATTCATCCCAGATTCGTACTCCATTATCCTTTAAGTATTTAATATTGGTCTCGCCTTTCAAGAACCATAATAATTCATGAATGATCGATCTTAAATGAAGTTTTTTAGTAGTTAAAACTGGAAATCCTTCGGCTAAATCGAATCGCATTTGATAACCAAAAGTACTTATCGTTCCTGTACCTGTTCTATCTCCTTTTTGGGTTCCGTTTTGGAGAATATGATCTAACAGTTTTAAGTATTGTTTCATGATGAAAATTTAAAACAAAGGAAGCTTATACTTCGCTTAAATTAAAGGCCTTTTGCGAATTGCTTTACACAACTTTTTCACATATTTAAATAACAAAAAAAAGAATGATCAAAAGCCTAATAGCCATAGGTTTGGTATGGGTAACGAATAGAATGAATTTTCTTCACTTCCTGAAAAAGCAATTCTTTAAATTCATCGATATTTTGTTTTTTTTCTGCACTAATAAACAATGTTGATCCATTTGAATTATTTGCCATCCAGGAACTTTTCAATTCCTCTAAGGAAATATTCTCTCTTTCGACAGGGGTAAGATCAAATTCCTCTTTTTCTACAAAAGTGAAAGCATCGATTTTATTAAAAACAAGAATCACATTCTTATCGGCTGCCCCAATTTCCTTGAGCGTTTCATTTACTACAGTAATATGCTCCTCAAAATGAGGATGCGTTATATCGACAATATGCAATAGAATATCGGCTTCTCTAACCTCATCAAGGGTTGACTTGAAAGATTCGACCAATTGATGGGGTAATTTTCTAATAAAACCTACTGTATCAGAAAGTAAAAAAGGAATGCTTTGCAGTACTACTTTCCGAACTGTAGTATCCAAAGTTGCAAAAAGTTTGTTCTCTGCAAATACATCCGACTTACTTATCAGATTCATTACCGTTGATTTGCCGGCATTTGTATAACCTACTAAGGCCACTCTTACTAACTGCCCTCGATTTCCGCGTTGGGTAGCCATTTGTTTGTCGATCGTCTCCAGTTTTTTCTTTAAAAGGGAGATTTTATCTCGAATAATCCTTCGGTCGGTCTCAATCTCAGTTTCTCCAGGCCCTTTCATTCCGATACCCCCCTTTTGTTTTTGAAGGTGAGTCCACATACGAGTAAGACGAGGCAATAAATACTGATATTGCGCCAATTCTACCTGTGTTTTAGCATGGGCTGTTTGTGCACGAGAAGCAAAAATATCAAGAATTAAATTCGATCGATCTAAAATTTTACATTCCAACACTTTTTCGATATTCCGAAGTTGAGAAGGAGTCAAATCATCATCAAAAATGACCATATCTACATCATACTCTTTGATGTAGGCTGAAATTTCTTCCATTTTCCCGGAACCAACAAAAGTCTTTGAATCGGGTCGGTCTAATTTTTGAACGAATTTTTGTAATGTTTTAGCTCCGGCAGTTTCCGCTAAAAATTCAAGTTCATCCAGGTACTCCATGGACTGTTCTTTCGACTGATCTTTTGTAATTACACCGATCAGAACAGCTGTTTCTTGTATTTTTTTTGTCTCGTATAATCCCATAAATTAAAGGGTCCAGCTATACATTGGAATCCTGGAAAGGATCAATAAAGTACCTATACCATAATAAATAAGAACTGTTTTACCATATAAAGCTCTATCGGTGATTGTTTTTAACTTCATATAACCAAGCGTAATTAAAATTATTCCAATCAACATTAGCAATGGATGCTCAATCAAAGCTAATCTTAGTGCAGGGTCTTTCATTGCCATTCCCATATCACCCAATGCAAGTTCAATTTTGTGGCTGACAAAAAATAATCCTAAACCGATCAACAATTGAAGATGGACCGATATTAATGAATAAAGTTCTGTTTTTCTACTTTTTATCTCCTGGCCTTTATGCTTTAGATCTATAATTGCTTTAACAATACTTATTAAAAGTAAGATCAATGCAATATATCGAAGCCAGTGATGTGCGTGTAATAATCCTGTATACATAGTTATCGTTTTAGTTTTAAATTATTTTTTTACGAAAGGAAGAACATTTAAATAAAGTTCGTCCAATTGCTCTTTTGCTATAAAAGCGGGTGCATCTATCATCACATCTCTTCCCGCATTATTTTTTGGGAAAGCGATAAAGTCGCGAATTGAATCTTTCCCTCCAAACATTGAAGATAATCGGTCGAAACCAAGCGCAATCCCTCCATGAGGTGGAGCTCCATATTCGAAAGCACTCAATAAAAAGCCAAATTGATTTTCTGCTTCTTCTTTAGTGAATCCAAGTAGATCGAACATTCTTTCTTGAATTTTTCTATCATGGATCCGAATGGACCCTCCTCCGATCTCGACTCCATTGATTACAAGATCATAAGCATTCGCGCGAACGGCTCCCGGATCACTTTCCATTTTTTCAAAATCTTCTTTTTTAGGAGAGGTGAATGGATGATGCATTGCATGAAAACGTTCTGTTTCTTCATCCCACTCCAACAAAGGAAAATCTACAACCCAAAGCGGTTTGTAAACAGCAGGATTTCTGAGACTTAACTGCTCACCTAAATAAAGTCTTAATTCACTTAATTGTTTTTGCGTTTTTGTTTTAACACCTGATAATAATAAAATTAAATCTCCTTTTTCTGCTCCACAGTGATTTGCCCAATCCAAAAGGTCATTTTCTGTATAGAATTTATCTACGCTCGATTTCAAGCTTCCATCAGCATTATATTTAACATAGACCATCCCTTTGGCGCCAATTTGTTCTCTTCGAACATAATCAGTTAAATGATCTAATTGCTTACGTGTGTATTCTGCTTGCCCTTTAGCGACAATTGCTAATACCGCTTCGGCTTCATCAAATATTTTAAATCCTTTATTTTGAGTTAGACCGGTAAGGTCATTAAATGTCATTTCAAAACGTATATCCGGCTTGTCGGAACCGTATTTTTCCATCGCTTCATCATAGGTCATTCGAGGAATTACATCCATTTTATGCCCTTTAATTTTTTGAAACAGGTGACGAACCATCCCTTCGAAAGTATTTAGAATGTCCTCTTGTTCTACAAAAGCCATTTCACAATCGATCTGAGTAAATTCCGGTTGTCTATCAGCTCTTAGATCTTCATCTCTAAAACATTTAACAATTTGAAAATATTTATCAAAACCTGAAACCATCAATAGTTGCTTAAAGGTTTGAGGAGATTGAGGCAAGGCATAAAACTGACCTGGATTCATTCGTGAAGGAACAACAAAGTCTCTTGCCCCTTCGGGAGTAGATTTAATTAAACAAGGTGTTTCAACTTCAAGAAAACCGTTTTGAGATAAATAATTTCTTGTTTCCATCGAGAGTTGATGGCGAAGCATTAAGTTATTTTTTACAGGGTTCCTTCTTAAATCGAGGTAGCGGTATCGCATTCTAAGATCATCTCCTCCATCACTTTCATCTTCTATCGTAAAAGGAGGAGTTTTAGAGCCATTTAAAATGACCAGTTTTTCCACTTCTACTTCAATTTCACCGGTAGGAATTTGATTATTTTTATTTGATCGTTCAATTACATTCCCGATGATCTGAATAACAAATTCCCTCCCGAGTTTTCGAGCGCTCATACAAAGTGCCTCTTCCTTTTGTAAATCAAATACAAGTTGGGTAATTCCATATCGATCTCTTAGATCGACGAAAGTCATTCCGCCTAGGTCTCTGGATCTTTGTACCCATCCACTTAGGGTTACTTTAGTATCCTTGTTTTCTAACCTTAATTCACCACAAGTGTGTGTACGATACATTCTGCAAAATTTAAGCTGCGAAGGTAATAATAATGGATGATGAGAAATAACTTAAAAGTGGAATATTCTTAAAAATTACTTTAAGAGGGTGACTGAACCGGTGATCACTTTCTTCTCAAGTGTATTCATCGTTTTATAGCTTAAGATATAAGCATAAACTCCTGCCTCGGCATAATATTCGCTATTATTTACCGATCCATTCCACTTTTCGTTAATATCGTTGCCTTCAAAAACTAAAGTACCCCATCGATCGTAGATTTTCAAGGAAAATTCGGAAGGATCTATTGCAATTCCTTTTGCATAGAAATAGTCATTTTTCCCATCACCATTAGGAGAAAATGAATTTGGAATATATAAAGTCAGATCTTCATTCACGATTAACAACTGCGTAACAGAATTCTCACATCCAAAAACATTATAGGCAAAAAGTTTTATATAATATTCATCCGGGAGTTGATCCGGAAAGACAAAGAGTGGATTCTCTTCATAGGATTCTCCAATATTATTGATCGTATCAAATATCCAATAATAGTTTATCGCACCATTTGATTGATTTTCAAATTGAATATCAGTATTTGTGAGTGTGGTAATTTGAGGATCCATCACAAAAAATGGAAAAGGGATAGGATGAATTGTTATAGCATTAATTGCCAAAGTATCGAATTCACATCCATCCGGAGTCACAATACTTAATCCGACATTATAATTTCCGGATTGAGTGTAGATATGACTTGCTGTATTCAAACTTTGCGCTTCAACACCATCACCAAAATACCAGTGTACTGAACTTAATTCTAAAGGGTCTGTTGTATTTGTAAAATTAACGAGATAAGGAGGGCATGCTGCTGTATCAGAATCTATCGTAAATGAAACAGGAACATTAAGTGTTGGTGAAATAACAATACAACTATCTACATCCGGTGTTTCGCATTGGTCGGAAACATAAACACAGTAGCTTGTAGGAATATCTGGCTGAACGATCGCTTCATTTCCGGGAATGATGATCCCATTCCCTAGATCCCAAGAAACATCATATACAGAATTAATTCCCCCAATTATATTATCAACAGTTAATAGCAATTCGGTATTAACACATACGATCTGTGAAGGACTCATATCAAAGCTAATCAAATCGGAAACAGTAACATTATAAGCAATCGAGTCAGAATAGCAGCCAAGATCATCCTGGGCATAAACAATGTAAGTAAGGTCATCGGTAAGAACACCGGTAGATTGAAATTGACCGGGATTTGTAGTTGAAGTATTTATACCATCGGACCAATATATTGTAAAAGGGGAACCTGTTCCTCCACTTACCCATGCGGCAACTGAGGCTTGACCGTTATAACATATCGTAGTATCATTAATGCTACTAATGATAATAGGATCTGGATCTCCCACGATAATTTCCTGCAGATCAGAACAAGGACTTAGTCCAGAAAGATCAGTGATGTTTATGAAATAACTTCCTACTTCTAAATTATTTGCATTAAAGTAATCGGTATTGGAAGCGTTTAAAATCGTGGTTCCGCTTGTATCGGTCAATTGATATTGCCAGGGACCATAACCCGGTCCGCCGGAAGTGAAAATTTCAATGCTTCCATCTCCACCTAAACAGGACACGTTTGAAACGATAATATCATTTTCCATAAATGAGTTTGAAGAAGGGATCTCAATGAAAAAAGTAGCTTCACATCCGGCATTATCATAAACATTTACCGTTTGTGTTCCTTCAAGAAGATTCTCAAATAAGAAAACATCAACATCATAATCATATTGGGTACCAAGTTCAACATAATAAGGAGCAAAACCTCCTATAACAATAATTTCTGCAGAACCGTTTGGAATTGTTCCGGCGCAATCAGATGGAGTTAAAACCGTTTCAATGGTAAGTGAAGCAGAAGTAAGGAATGCAAAACTCTCTCCGATATTAGCGTTACCGCAAATATCACTAACCCCACCATCAGCATTCGTGAGTGATAAAACATAGTCTTCATTTTCAAGCATTACCCCATCGAGGAATAGATCAATAGTTAGCGTTCCGTCTAAACCAGCATTACACCAATCTGATGAAAATCCAGTTACATTATAATTACCATTAGCTCCAACAACCTGAAAATCGAGTTCACCGATGCTGGTACAATCTACCAGTTCAGAAAAAGCTACAGAGACTTCGTTGTTTGCACAAGAGGGCACAACTTCGACTATTACCGGTTCAACATTATCATAAATATCTGCTGTCGATGCTCCAAAATCTATTTCAAATCCGGCTGTAGCTCCACAACAATTGGAAATCACTAGTGCATAAGTTTCGCCGCTTACAACATTCACATCCTGATTAAAAGCCGGTCCATTGATATCTCCGGGACCATTTGCATTTCCTGTTCCACCGAGCGCAGTGCTTATCCCGGTAGGGACATTTCCACTTCCCGTAAACAAGCCATAGGTATTACAACTTACTGAAGTAGCTGAGGAAATATTATCGCATGATATACCGGTAATATCATAAAGTGCCCAATCATAATCTCCATTTGTTTGTGGATCTGCATCCAATGAAAAATTAAATATTCCATCGCTTCCTATATCAAAAATATACCAAAGAACTTCGATCTCGGGCATTCCACATGCATTACCGGGGAGTTCATTTGAAACATTCCCATCACCATCATTAGGAGTTGCTTCGTTTTGAATAGCAGAACAAATAGGAAGAGCTCCTAAACAGTCGGCAATAGAAGGAACGGGTTCTGGAGCGCAATCCCCACAAGATATGTTTGCAATCCATCCATCATAATTATTAATAATGAAATCGGAATCGAAATAAAAAGTAAGGCAGGTTCCGGAAGCAACAATTGAACCTGGAGAATTTGTTCCTGTAAAGATCCCTATAACTGGTGAATTTATACTAGGGCCATCATAGATATAAAGATAATCCCAAAAATTTTCGGTACTAAATTGAGTAAAGGCAGCTTGTAGACAATAAGAAGGATTAGGGTTATCAGAACAAATAGTGATCGTACTTGATTCATTATTTTGATAATCACCTGTAATTCCTCCACTATCGGTAAAAACAGATTGGCAGGTATTCACTGTACCTCCATCTGCAATATTTATTGGTTCAGGACATGGAGAACAAATACCTCCACAATCTATCCCGGTTTCCATTCCATTTTCTATACCATCAAAACAGGTTGCACAAGAAGAATAACAGCTTATAATTGCTTCCCAACCAGAACCGGTGTTAATATCTCCGTCGGAGTCAAAAAAGAAAGTAAAACAACCACTTGTTGACTGAATTCCGTTTGGATAAAGAGTAGAAAGGTTATTGGTATTATTTCCGAAAGGATTATTATATTTTCCAACATACGTACCTGAAATGGTATCAGAACCGTCCCATATGTAAAGCCAATCCTGGGAATCTGGAATATTCATACTAGTAAAATCCAGCGCGATGCATTCACCTGGTTGATCAGAACAAAAAGTAACGAGGTAGGCTTCGTTATTTATATAGAAATTATCTGAAAATGCATCCGAATCCGTAAAAATCCCACTACAGGTATTAATGGTATTTCCGTTTTCATCTGCTATATTATAGATTTGAGAATGAAGGTCTTCCAAAAAGAAAAGCAAAACCAAAAAAGTACTTATAAGTATTTTAAAATGATGCTTTTTTAATCCCATTGAATCAATTTTTGTAAAAAATACAAATTATCTCCGATAACTTGGCTTTCTATAAATTTAATTTCCTTACCGGTAATAAATTCTTAAATCAACGATAAAATCTATAAATCTTCTTTTTATGAATTTGAAAAATAGTTATTTAATCAATGTAACTGTCCCTATAACTTCTACTTTTTCAGTGCTTTGGCTAATTTTATAGGCTAAAGTATATACGAATACTCCGGGTTGAGAGTAATACTCGCTACCATTAACAGAGCCATTCCATTTTTCATTAATATTATTCGTCGAGAATACTGTATTTCCCCAACGATCAAAAATAGTTAGTTGGAAAAAGACCGGATCCAGTTCTTTAGCTTTTATGAAGAAATAATCATTTTTTCCATCCCCATTAGGTGAAAAAGAATTTGGTGCATAGAGTGTAAGATCTTCTTCGATCACTAACATTTTTGTAATGAAATCAGAACATCCATATTCATTGATTACTGTTAATCGATTAAAATATTCATCGGGGTTTTGATCAGGAAAAACAAAGAAAGGATTTTCCACATGTGCCTCACCTAATTGATTGATTGTATCGAAAAGCCAATAAGATTCTTCAAATCCAATTGATTCATTATTAAACTGAACAGTAGAATTGATCAGGGTAGGAATAGCAGGATTTGTAGAGAACTCTGCAAGCGGCTCTGGAAACATCGTAATTACATCTATGATCGTAGTGTCAAAAACACAACCATCAGGATCGGTAACCGATAAAGAAACATCATAATTACCACTTTCATAATAAATATGATCTACTGTATTTATTCCTGTTGAAATGCCTCCGTCACCAAAATTCCAGCTGGCAGATGCTACACTCGCCGGATTTGTAGTATTAACAAAGCTTGCTAAATATGGAGGGCAACTTGCAGTATCAGAAGTAACCGAAAATGAAACCGGTACATATAAGGTTGGTGATATTGTAATACAAGAATCAACAAATGGTGTTTCACACTGATCATTTACATGGACACAATAAACCGAAGGCTCAGATGGAATTACTATAATACTATCCTGATCGATAATTAATCCATCTCCAATATCCCAGTATACATCATATCCAAAACCTTCTCCACCAATAATATTTTCTACTCCGATCATTAATTGTGAACCCGCACATATTATTTGATCGGGATCCATATCAAAGCTTATTAAATCACGAACTGAGACAAGAACCTGTTCTGTTTCCGAAACACATCCTAAATTATCTTGGGCATAAACCGAAAACACCGTATTGGTTATCAAACTATCTTTTGTTATGAATTGATTTGGTCCGGTGGTAAAATTATTAATTCCATCAGTCCAATACATGGTAAAAGGAGAACCCGTACCACCTTCAACAGATGCTGAAAGATAGGTTTCTCCAAAATAACAAATGGTTGAATCATTTACTGTTGTTACAAGAATAGAATCCGGGACATCTACATAGACCACTTGAAGGTCAGGACAAGGACTCAATCCCGATAGGTCTTCAATCGAAATATTATATTCTCCTACATCTAAATTATTCAAAACAACATAATCTGAATTATTTACGATAGCCAGTACTGTTCCATTTGTATCTGAAATAATGTATTTCCATGGACCATAACCGATATCACCTTGAGTGGAAATTTCAATAAAACCATCACCTCCAACACATGAAACGTTTCCAATAACAATATCATTTTGCATATTCGAATTTGAAGTAGGGATATCGATTAGAAAAACAGCGTGACATCCAGAATCATCATATACATCGACTTGTTGAATTCCTGCTGAAAGATTTCCAAATACAAAAATAGAATCATCATAAGCGTATTGATTTCCAACTTCGATATAAATTGGTTCTATACCGCCAATAACCTGAATAGCCATCTCACCTGTAGGCTGGGTATCTGCACAATCGGATGGGCTTATATCAATATCCAGACTCATCGCCAATCCTGTAACAAATGAGAAAGATTGCAAAGAATTTACATTTCCACAAAGGTCTTGTATACCACCATCAGAACCATTTAGACTTAATACATAAGATTGGTTTTCGAGCATTACTCCATCTAATAACATGTTGAAGGTAACTCCACCACCAAGTCCGGCATCGCACCAAGTACTTGAAGCACTAATAATATTTAATGTACCACTAGCTCCTACAACTGTAAAATCAAGTTCTGAAAGAGAGGCACATGAAATTTGTTCTGAAAACGTTACCAGAACTTCATTATTTGCACAACTTGGAACTACTGACTGAATTACTGGATTAGCATTGTCATTAATAGAAGCTGTTGATGCACTAAAATCGAGAGAAAAACCGGTTGTAGCAGATGCTTTTGAAATAACCAAAGCATAAGTTTCGCCTGCAAGAACAGGCAGATCAGCATTATAAGGAATCAAATTTTCAATATTATTAATCCCTCCATTTGCAGTACTTATACCTGTGGGACCATTTCCCCAAAAACCATTACAGCTTGCAGTTGTAGCAGATGATAAAGTGGAGCAATCCAGTCCTGTAATATCGAGTAAAGACCAATTATAGTTGTTTGTTAATGGAGTTGAATTCAAATTGAAATTTAAATTTCCACTTGTGGTAACATCGAATACATACCATACAGAATTATTATCGATGACATTACATGCACTAGCCGGAAATATATCCGTATAATTTCCGGATCCAGAAGGCGCAATAGTTTGAAGGTCATTAATGCCACAGATCGGCAAGGCCCCTAAACAATCTGCAATTGTTGGAACGGGTTCTGAAGCACATTCCTGGCAATCGATCGTGGCCAACCATCCACTTGCTTCACTCCATCCATCGGAGGTGAATTTAAATGTTAAACATTGATCAGAAGCCAGAACGGATCCAGGTCCAACCCCATTTCCATAAGTTCCGATAAGAGGATAAGCAGTAGAAGGACCATCATAAATTTTTAGATTATCTCCCCAAGTCACATCAAATTGAACAAAGTTGACAAATAAGCAATAGTTTGGATTCGGATTATCGGAGCATATTGTGGTAGTATAATTCTCTCCATTTTCATAATTATCTCCTATATCTCCACTATCTACAAAAATATTACCACAGGTATTTACAGTCCCTCCGTTTGCAATATTTACCGGTTCCGGACAAGGAGTACAAATTCCACCGCAATCTACATCCAGTTCCATTCCATTTTCAATCCCATCATAACAAGTAGGACAAGGACCTCCACAAGTTACAATTGCGCTCCAACCATTACCTGTATTTAAGTTACCATTTGAAATAAAAACAAAAGTCAAACATCCCGAAGTCGACTGGATTCCGTTAGGATACAAAACCATTAAATTATTAACATTTGAACCAAAAGGATTATTGTACCTTCCAATATAGGTTCCACTGGTTGTATCAGCTCCATCCCATATATAAAGCCAATCTTGTCCATCCGGAATACTAAATTGGGTAAACTCCAATTGTATACATTGGCCCACCGTACTCGAACATAAGGTAACCATATAGGACTCATTATTTATGTAGAACTGATTATTATATGCATCAGAATCTGTAAAAGTTCCGCCACAGGTATTAATTGTATTGCCATCTTCAGTAGCAATATTATACACCTGGGCATATAAAGTCTGCATTCCAAATAGTATGCTAAGTATAGTTGTTATCGTAATTCTCATTCTTTTTCTCTTAAAATCCATTTCAATTAACGAATTACTGTAATATTTCCAGTAATTTCTTTTTTCTCATAGGTAGTTGCAGATCTGACAACAATACGATAGACATAAACTCCTGATTGAACATAGTAATCAGAAGAAGCATCCGCTCCGCTCCACTTTTGATTTAAATCTCTTGTCTCAAATACCAATTTTCCCCATCGATCATATATTTGCATGGAATAATCGTTTGGATTTAAGTCAGTTCCCGTAGGTCCAAAATAATCATTGTAACCATCTCCATCAGGTGTAAATGAATTAGGGAGATAAATTAAAAAGTCTTCAAATATTTCTATATACACAACGGTATCATGAATACAGTCGAAAATATTAGTGACTTGAAGATACACTGGATAGATTCCAGGAGTATTATCAGGAAAATAGAAGCTTGGATTCTCTTCTATTGAAGTTCCAATACTAGGATCACCTTCAAAGAACTCCCAATAATTTTCGTTGTTATTCATACTAAGATTTATAAAAGAAACCTCTGAATTTAACATTGTTGGATGGCCCGGAGAATATTCAAAACTTGCAATAGGATAGCCATTTGATTGTATATAATTTGTTATCACGGTATCTTGGTAACAACCATCAGGTGAGACCACATTCAGAGATACTGTAAAATAACCCGGATTTTCATATACATGATAAGGACTTATATCATTTGAATTATCACCGTCACCAAAAGTCCAGCTTGAACCTGCATTTAAATTAGGATCGGTCTGATTTATGAATTGAATTCCTGCAGGAAAACAACCACTTGTAGTATCACTGGTAAAAGAAGCATTCGGTTGCGTATAAAAATGAACATATATAGAATCCATTTTCATCGGAGTTGAACAAGTATCAATTACAGAAAGATAATACCAAGCTTCTTCAGTTGGAATTAAACCTAAACTATCTGCACTTCCATTAAGGGCATTTCCATCTTCATCAAACCAGAAGAAGGTATATACATCATATAAATTACCCGTAGTATATGACCCACCACTTACATTATTCGGATGAAGAATGAGAGGTGTATTGACACAGATCTGAGTATCTGCTGGCATATTAATAGAAATAGGAGGGAAAATATCCACTTTTGGATACTTTGGATTGGATAAACAACCATTTGAATCTTCCGTTATTACAATGTATACCGTTGGATCTAACGTTAAGGTATCTACAATAACCGTTTGGTAAGGATAGGTATCAAAAGTAGTACCCTGAGGAGTTGTCCAATGATGAATAAAACCTCCATTACCTCCACTTGCATGTGCTCGCAATTCTGCGACACCATTAATACAAATACTTGTATCAGCAAAAGGCGTAGTTAAGATCGCAGGAGGCTCAGCTACTACTATAGTGTCATATATCGGACAATAATTAGGTGCCGGAACACTTACTTGGATTTGATAGATTCCGGCAGGTAAATTAAAGATTGTATCAGGCACTAGATCATCCAATGGAGGAAGTGTACTTTGATTATTTAATGGGTCAATAAAAATAAAATCAAATGGTCCGGGATTACCTAGTCCATCTACCCAAACTTCAATATATCCATCAGAATATCCTGCACAAGATGCCGGTAAAGTATCATTATACAAATCGAATGAACAACAAGCCGCTGTTCCGATCGGGCTTATATTCACCTCTAATTCGGCTGTTTTAGTACAACCGGTGGCAGGATTTGTAATTGTATAATAAAAAGTTTCGTCTATTTCAAGAATAGGATCAAAACTGGTTACCACATCTCCAATATAATTGGTCCAAACACCACCGGCATCTGGAGTTCCATTCAATAAAGCTTCATCTAAAGTGATAATCCCTTCATTCCAGCAAGGATTATAAACAGCATCATCTCCTGCATCGATCGAAGGATCTAGCATCACTGTTATTTGTGCTGTTGATGCACATCCGGGCAAACCAAGTGGATAAGCAGTAACGGTATACACTAAAGTATCTTGAAACAAAGTAACATTTGTTGTTGCTTGACCAGGAGTACTCAATCCCGTAGTTGGTGACCATTGATATACGAAGAGACCTGGAGGACTTCCTACCATTGAAGCCTGAAGTGTTCCGGTACCATCACATAGTACGGGATTACCTCCCACTACTATCGCTTGCACTTGATAATCAACTACTGTAACAGTAATTGTAGAATCGAAGGTACATCCAAAGTTATTCTCGACAACAAAAGTATAATCAAATTGACCTTGCGATTGTGGATCGATGGTAATCACATTTCCGTTTGCACTTGTATTTACGATGTTTGCACCCGATGGATCCCAATAAGATGAATCAGAATTTGTCCCAATAATCGGCGTAAAAGAAACCAACTCCGGATATAGGTCAGGATCAAGATTGATAGACCATCCCGGAATAGAACCATCATCTGCTCCCCAAAGATCCGTGAATAATAAAGTCCAAACTCCGTTGATCGGGCAACCTTCCAAATCACCTAAAAAATCTTCTACCGGAGCATAATCACCCTCGGGCAGGGTTCCAACAGAAGCACTTGCCTCCACCCAAGTTTGGGTTGCATCGGCAGTAAAACAATAATGCCAAGGTTCTCCATAGGTATCCGGATTATCACAATCGATAGGATAATCTTCAGGAATACCCAGATAGGTACCTCCTCCTCCTTGTTGATGTAAAGTCAATATATTTCCATTCGGACATTGTACTTCCAGCACAAAATCTCCCATAAATGAATGCTCGATATCGATACAAATACTAACGATGTCAGATAAGTCATCAATCACTTCTCCGGCTCCAAATCCACTAACAAACATTGGAGTTGTTTGTAAAACACCAAATGCATCTGTCATACAATTATCTTCCACATAAATTGAAAGTGGAGAATCTACCCAAGTTTGAGCATATTCATCAGGATAGGCATATAAACTGAATTGCCCGTTTAAAAGACACACGGTAGTATCACTAGAAAAAGGATCGAAAGAAGGATAAGTTGAAATGTAGACCTGTAAGCTGATCAGGTTAATATTATCACAACCATTATCATCGGTTGTAAACAATTCAACTACATAATGACCGGGTTGTGCATAGGCATGAGAAACAAGAGCACTATTGGTGTTATCGTCAATCCCATCTCCAAAATCCCAATATAAATTATCGATTGCAAATCCGGGTGCAGGCAATCCATAACCTGAGAAGTCGATCATTTCACCAACACAAGCGGCGATACTGTCTCCCTGAATATTATCCGCATTTAAAATTTCACCTACGGCTGTTGGAGGATCACATGGTGTAGCGCATGATATTTGTGCAGCAAAATTTCCTGTTCCAATCGAATTTGAAGTAAAATTAATCGTTAAACATCCGCTTGGATTTGCCGAAGTGGCTGAACCTGTTTGATTTGCTAATTGAGTACCTGTATAAGAACCTAAAGTTGGGGGACCAACCGCATCAGGTCCATCCCAAATTGATAAATAATCAACATTAGATTGATTTGGGTTCGGGTCATCATCAGTTAAATTTAAACTAAAGAGCGTAAAATTTAATGTGATCAACTCACCTGGTGTATCAGGACAGATAGTTACTGTGATGTTTTCATCATTACTATAATCATTTGGTCCATTACCCCCACTATCGATAAGCCCTCCCTCACAACCAGTAAAGGTTTGTCCGTTCGACCCTGCATCCATTATTACCTGAATTTGCGCATAGGAAATACTACTCGCTAACATTAAGATTAAAAGGGTGAATAAGACGGGTAATTTCCTTGAAGTGCTCATTGGGTTAACATTGATTTTCATATATATGTAGGTCTTAAAGTACTTATTTTGTTGTTATTAAAATGGTTCCTTTATAAACGGATCCATCTTCGGTTATGACTGACCAGGCATAGGCCCCTTCATTCATTTTATTTCCATTATTCATAAATCTTCCATTCCATGGAAGTTCAAAATTACTCGTTTCAAATATCATTTGACCTGATTTAGGATCATAGATCTTCAAAGTAAAACCTTGATTCAAATAAGGGATTGCTTGTGGAATGAAAGTGTCATTAATTCCATCACCATTTGGTGAAAACGCATTTGGTGCAAGCAGATTAAAGTCATTTTCTATTATGAAATGAGTAAAGGCTGTATCGCTGCATTGAAATTGATTGAATACTACTAAGCCAACAGAGTAGCTTCCTTTCTTAGCGAAGATTTTTTCAACCACTTCTTTATTCTCAATTCTTTCATCATTAAAGATCCACTCCAAAGAAGAGGAATTCTCACTTTCTGAATTAAAAGTAACTTTTGGATTGGCGAGCATGTTATCTCCCATTTTCATATCGAATTCTGCCGATGGAATTGAATTCACTTGAATAGAATAGCTTTCGTTTAGAATCCGATCTTCGTATAACACAGATTTAGCACTCAGCTTCAATAAGTAGTTTCCTGCCTCACTATAAACATGAACCGCAGTTGGTCCTTCAGCACTGCTTCCATCACCGAAATCCCAATGGATCTCCACCGGCTCATTTGAATTCGCAAGGGATAGCATCAGCATTTCATTCAAACAGATAGTCTGCGCATTGATGTGAATACCAATACTTAACTTTTCTGTTTCATCTTCCTTTTGAATTAAAATAAGCTCTTTTTCTTCCGCTTTAGTATTTTTATCTACTTTACTTCCTACTGCAGATCCATCGTTCAACTCTTTTGGAGCATTTGCTTCTTTTTCAACTACAGAAGTATTTTTTTCTTTTTCCTTATTGACAAGAGGAAGGATCACTTCATTCGTTTGATCTTCCATTTCTAGATTATTGTGATCTTCTACATTCTCACTATTTTCATCTACTTCAATTGATGGATCAACTGGCGTGATCTCGACTGAGTTCTCTGGAGGAGTACTAACAGGAAGAGTGCTCATACCCGGATCATATGCAAAATAGGCTATGATAATAGCTGCGGCCACTGTAGCGGAAATAATTCCTATTCTCCAATTTGTGAATGGAGAATTCGGTTTTACATTGATCTTACTTTCAATGTTTTTCCAGGCTGTGTCATCAAAAGGCACATCATACTTATTGATCGCTTCACGTATCTTCTGATCAAATAGTTTTGGATTATCCATAAGTTTCATTGTATGCTTTATGCAAATATTTTCTTAAATTTTGTTTGGCTTTCGCCAGATTCGATTTTGAAGTTCCAACACTTATATTTAGCATTTCTGCTATCTCTTTATGTGAATATTCCTCTATAACATATAAACTAAATACGGCTTTATAAGCCGGAGTTAATTTTTGAATCGCATCCATTACCAGTTTTGGATCTAATTCACCTTCTACTTCGAAAGGGTCCATCTCCTTATCTGAAAAAGCATCCATTTTATCATCTTCACCTAAAAGAATATGATCTTTCTTTTTTCTACGAATATTATCAATGGCATTATTCACGAATATTCTTCTCATCCAACCTTCAAAAGAACCTTTGAACTCATATCGCTTCAAATTTTTGAAGACTTTAATAAAACCTTCCTGAACCATATCGTTTGCTTCTTCCCTATCCTTGGAATATCTTAAACAAACAACCGTCATGTTCTTATAAAACATTTCGTATAACCGGTATTGAGCTTTTTGCTCATTTCGCAAACAGCCTTCAATTATCGGTTTTAGTTCTTCTTTTCTTATATTTTCGCTATATGAATTCACTTTGATAACGATACCTTTCTTTATAGGTTGCCAAGAGATTTAATTAGTTTGGCTAAATATACAATCCTAATTGAAAAAAAGGAGTGAAAGCCCTTTTAATTAAGACTTGTTTCACAAAAAATTACGCTTTCGTTATTCTATAAATTTTGACTTACAAAAAAGTGTCTTTGGTGATTAAAATCATGCCCATCGTATTTTTTCTTTTTACCTTTGTGCAGCTAAAAATTCAAAATAAAATTTACTATGAAAATAACTATTGTAGGTGCAGGTAATGTGGGCGCCACTTGTGCAAATGTTTGCGCACATAAAGAACTGGCCAATGAAATTGTATTGTTAGATATTAAAGAAGGCGTTGCAGAAGGCAAAGCGCTGGATATTTGGCAAACAGCTCCAATTAATCTTTACGATTCAAGAACGGTTGGATCTACAAATGATTATAGTAAAACCGCAGGTTCAGAAGTTGTTGTGATCACTTCAGGCTTACCTAGAAAACCGGGCATGAGTCGCGATGACCTTATTTCAACTAATGCACGGATCGTTAAATCGGTGACCGAAAATATTGTAAAACATTCTCCAAATGCGGTAATAATCATTGTTTCAAATCCTTTGGATGTAATGACTTACGCAGCTTATTTAAATGCCAATTTCCCATCAAATAAAGTTTTTGGAATGGCTGGTATATTAGATACTGCAAGATACAGAGCTTTTTTAGCTGAAGAATTAAATGTTTCTCCTAAAGATATTCAAGCGGTATTAATGGGAGGTCATGGGGATACAATGGTTCCACTTCCAAGATATACTACTGTTGGCGGAATTCCTGTAACAGAATTGATCGATGCAAATAAATTAAATGCAATCGTTGAACGAACTAAAAAAGGAGGAGGCGAAATTGTTAATTTATTAGGAACCTCAGCATGGTATGCTCCCGGAGCAGCAGCTGCACAAATGGTGGAAGCGATCGTTCGCGACCAGCGACGAGTGTTCCCGGTTTGTGCATGGTTAACAGGACAATACGGACTAAAAGATATCTATTTAGGAGTTCCTGTTATTTTAGGTAAAAACGGAATAGAAAAAATTATCGAATTAGATCTGAATGCAGATGAAAAAGCTTTATTAGTTGAATCTGCAGGTCATGTTCGTGAAGTATTAGAAGTTTTAGATAATATGGATCTGGCTTAAAAAAGTCGGGTGTGGGATGCTTGGTACTTGATGTAAAAAGTACAAAGTAAAAGAAACTAAAAAGCCGTCCTGATCGTTTTCAGGACGGCTTTTTAGTATTACTATTATTTAAACAATTACTTATCTAGAATTTCTTTTGCTTCTTCTACTGTGATGATCTTATCATTAAATGATCCAACCACAAATCCATCTAAACCATCTTTTAATAATTCTTTTTTCCTTTTCTCGGCTTCATCATAGGTCTTGTAATTTCCAACAAGGTATTTTGTTAAACCTTCCTGGCGTACCGTTTTAACATCCCCTATGGTGATTAATTTATCCATAACATCAGCAGGGATATGGTCTTTATATGCTCCTACTTGGATTTTAAAGCTCACTTTCTCTTTATCCATACTATCCTGAGGAACATCTCCTACTTTCTCAACTTTATGACCCGCTGTTTCCAAGCTAATTCTTTGTCCATTTCGATATGCAACAATGAATGATCCTTCAAATCCCTCCAATAAAACATCGATCTTACGATTTGCTGCATCTTGAATATTACGGTAAGAACCTGTTAAATATCGAGTTAATCCATCATCTCCTTGCAATTCAATAAGATCATTTACCCCTTCGAAAACATTTTTAGAAATCGGATTTTTAAAGGCCCCTATTTGGACACGATAGATCACGTCTTTAGAGATCAGAGATTCGTTTCCACTAAATCCGCCTTCTAAACGGTAGGCATCTTCTATGGTTTGTGCTTCCGGACCTATGATCGTTTGCTTATCATCAACAATTGAGATAACTACTCCATCGATACCATCTACTTCAAGCAATATTTTTTGCTCGATTGCATCTTCCAACTCATCATATTTTCCAACCAAATAAAGTGTTTGATTTGAATCATTTCGGATCTCAACATTTGGAATACTAAGTATCTTTCCAATTTGCTCAATGCTTTGGTCTTCGGTTGAAGTCGCTACCTGAACGCTAAAATACTTTTCATGAGGACGTGGTGTATGCACCGTTCTTCTTCCACTTTCATTACTTGTATATACTGTTTTTATCACATTGAATTCTCCAATCGTATCAATATAAGTAAGATATAAATTATAAAAATCGTCGTCGGTATATGCCACTCCGCTTGTGTCAACAAAGCTTCCTGTTGGAGTATTCAATTCTAAGTCTTTATAATCAGGTACAAAATCACCATCTCCATCTAATGGGCATCCTTTTTCATCTACTACGACTCCTTCGGGTGTAAATGGACAATCATCACTTAGATCAGGGACACCATCTTGATCTTCATCTTCCAACAGGCTAAGTGATTCTTCAAGTTTCTTTTTTCTGTTCTCATTAAAGGCAGGAATATCATAACTCAAAGTAAGCGATGTATATAAATAACGATCATTAGCTCCTGAAGAAATATTATCAATATTATCGGTGAAAGTAAAATTCATTATAGAGCTTAACTGAAGGGAGAAGCCATAGTCAAGGGTGATATCTGCACCAATTCCTACCGGTATTGCCAGTGAACTTAATTCGTAATTCCCAAGATCGTCGGTATTAAGAGAGCGAAGATCGGTTTCATAATAATTATCACGGATCAATAAAATAGCCTGATCTGCATTTGAACTGTTTTCAGGTAGATCTCTAATACTTCCATCCGACCAGTAATTATAAACCCTTCCTTTAGCGTCCATCAAATCTGTTTTCGAATTGAATTCAACATTTGAGATACCCAGAATAAATAAGGGATGAACCTTTGGTGAATTTTTAAATAGATTATCGAAATTATAGCTAAATAAGAGTCCGCCTGAGAGGATCTCTGATCTGAAGTTAGCATGACTGGTCAGAGTGTTTTCATTGAACGCGATCCAGCCACTATTAAAGAACAGGGATGCGTTTAAATAATCTGTAACATGAATACCTATACCCAAATTCATCCCCATATTCCCCATCACTGCATTCGTTCCGGGATAACGATACATATCTCCATAATAGGTCATAGGCCCCCCGCCAAAACTTACGAAAGGACGAATATTTAATTCCTTTGTTTGTTCGGTCAACAGGATCTCATCTTCAACAATATCCAGACTATCCTGCTGAGCAAGAATAAGCTGAGTAAATGAAAAGAAAATGAATATGCTAAGTATCAGTCGTCTCATGAATCGATAAACTATCGGTGAGTTAGTTGGTTTTACAATGGTATACTCATTTTACCCATTTTTGTTTGCTAATTAATAAAGCTTCCTGAACTGTAATTCTCTCCCCTGAATTATAGGCAGTTACAAAAGGTCCTTTAAATTTATAGCCCGCTCTGATCTCTTCTCTTTTATTTCTTGCTTCTACATATTTATCGTAATTCCCGGTAGTATATTTATACCAACCCGCATGATTTTCGAGATAGATCTCTCCTCTAAAAAGAAATTTATTTTTAAAATAAGTGACTTTCACATTGTTTTTTGAAGCAGCGATTTGAACCCGATAGAAAATTCCTCCTTGTGGTCCTCTGTAATCTGTAGCAGGTTCTGCATCTATTTTCTTAGTATCTGCACTTAGATTAACCGCTACTTCTTCTTTTGGTTCTTCAACAACTACAGCAATTGGAACTTCAATAACTTCTTCTTTTACGATAATCTCTTCTTCTCCCTCATCTTCGTTTACTTCTTCAACAAGTAAAACTTCAAGGTCTTCTTTGATCATTAAGTCTTCTTCAGGAAGATCAATAAATCGTGCGTCGTCTTTGTAAATAAAGTTGAAGGTTCCTTTTAACCTTGCATTTGCGCTTTTTGGAGAGCTTGCTTTTAATAGATAACTCACTTCCAACTCGTTTGAAGAAGGAACATTGAACCAAATAAATTTTATTTTATTGTCAATGACTGAAAAAACACTTTCTCCATTCTTTAATAATTCTGCTGTATATCCTACCGGAAGTTCATCTTGTATTTTTGCAAATCCTTCTAATCCATCCTTTTCAATTCGAATATTTACTTCAAAGTCATTATTATTTAACGCTTTCACACTTCGATGTCCTTTTATCATTTCAGGAACAAATGCTGCTTCGGTCTCTTGAACCGCTTGAGCAATACCTCCTTCATCACCAATCGTAATTGGATGATCTTTCATTCCAACAGAATATCGTTCATTATCTTTTATATAAACAAATTGCCCTTTTATGGTACCTGTACCTTGATAATTTGCACCAACTTCAAATTTATATTTCAAATTGATCTCTGAATCATTTGGAATGGTCATCCAAATATTCTTGACGACTCCATCACTAAATGTAAAAGAGGAATTTTTAGCTTCTATCGATTTAACGTTAATCCCATCAGGAACTTCCATTTGGAACTTTGCAAAACCTTCAATATTTCCCTTTTGAATTGTTAGCTCAATATCATAAGTACCCCCTGCAATAAGGAAGTCAGGAATATTATGGTTGATATCTACATCCTCAAAATTCAATACATTTAACAACATAATTGTGGATGTACTGATGAGAAAGAATAGGTATTTAATCATACTAGGTTAGATTTTGTCAATCACAAACATGACTTTAACAAATCTATCCGATTAAATAGAGAAATTCTTCGACCAACAACCTTACTTATAAACAGAAATTTGTTTAAAGTTGTTAATTATCCTTGCAAGCTAATAAGAATGCATAATTGCTTGAATGCGTAAATGCTTAAATAAAAAAAGGGTTGTATTACAAAGGTTCGCAAAATTAAAAAGAGATTCGTTGAGGCTTGGGTCCAACCTGTTTTAGCTTCATCTTTTACATTTCAACTCTTGCTTTAAAAGCAATTTTACTTTCCATGTCACCTTGAGTCTGTAGAAGGGCGTTAAACTACCCTTCTACAAGGTTTGGGTTCAGGATGATATACACGATCGTCTTATATAAAAATACCCTTTAGAAATTCGGTTTAAGTGTATAGGTTTTATAGAAATCATTAATGATCTCTATTACTTCTTCCGGAGTATCCACGATTTTGAATAAAGTGAAATCTATTTCCGAAATAGTATGAAACTTATCGCTTAATGTATTTTTGATCCAGTCCATCAATCCTGTCCAGAATTCAGTTCCTACTAATACAATTGGGAATTTCCCGATTTTATTCGTTTGGATCAAGGTGATCGCTTCAAATAATTCATCCAAAGTTCCAAATCCACCCGGTAGTACTACAAAGGCTTGTGCATATTTTACAAACATTACTTTTCTGACAAAAAAGTAATCGAAATCGATATTTTTATCCGCATCGATATAAGGATTTGAAGATTGTTCATGGGGAAGGTCAATATTCAATCCTACAGAAGCTCCTTCCCCTCTTTCAGCACCTTTATTCCCAGCTTCCATAATACCTGGACCACCACCTGTAATTACACCATAGCCATTTCGAGTTAAATTATACGCTATTTCTTCTGCAAGAATATAATATTCATTATCAGGCTTGGTTCTGGCCGAACCAAAAATGGAAACGCAGGGTCCAATCCTCGACATTTTTTCAAAACCTTCTACGAATTCAGACATTATCTTAAAAATCGCCCAACTATCATTTGCTTTAACCTCATTCCAGCTTTTATGTCTGAACTTACTGATCATTTTTTTTTCTCCTTCTGTCATAATAAATCTCTTATAATTCTTTCTTTAAATACTTAGCAGTATAGCTTTTTTTGTTAGTGATTATTTTCTCCGGTGTCCCCGTAGTCAATATCTCACCTCCGCTATTCCCACCTTCCAATCCAATGTCAATTACATGATCTGCTACCTTAATAATATCCAAATTATGCTCAATGACCACTACGGTATTTCCTTGATTTACCAAACGGTTTAATACGTCAATTAAGTGTTTGATATCTTCAAAATGCAAACCTGTTGTAGGTTCATCTAAAATATAAAATGTTTTTCCAGTACTTCTTTTTGCTAATTCACTTGCTAACTTTACCCTTTGAGCTTCTCCACCGGATAAGGTCGTAGATTGTTGCCCCAGAGTTACATAGCCTAACCCAACATCCTCTAAAGTTTTAAGCCGCTGATAAATTTTCGGAATATCTTTAAAAAATTCAACCCCTTGTTCTATGGTCATATCCAAAACATCCGAAATTGATTTTCCTTTAAACCGTACTTCAAGTGTTTCGCGATTATATCTTTTTCCCTGACAGGTTTCGCAATGGACATATACATCCGGAAGAAAATTCATTTCTATAACTCTTAATCCGGCACCCTTACAGGTTTCGCATCGACCTCCTTTAACATTAAATGAAAATCTTCCGGCTTTATATCCCCTGATTTTAGACTCCGGTGTAATAGAAAATAGATCTCTTATTTCAGTGAACATCCCCGTATATGTAGCTGGATTAGATCTGGGAGTTCTTCCAATTGGAGATTGATCTATTTCAATCACTTTATCGATATGTTCGATCCCTTCAATTTTTTTATAGGGAAGGACTCTTCTGTTTGCTTTATAGAAGTGATTATGAAGTATTGGAAATAAGGTTTGATTGATCAGAGATGATTTTCCCGATCCTGAAACTCCGGTGACACAAATAAATTTCGCTAATGGAAATTCGACGAGTTGCCCTTTTAAATTATGACCTGTCGCTCCATGCAAACGAATTGACAAGCCATTTCCTTCTCTTCTTTTTTTTGGGACTTCAATTCTTTTAACATTATGTATGTATTGTGCGGTAAGAGATGTCCCATCCAGTAATTCATCAGGTGGCCCTGCCGTGATTATTTCACCACCATGAATTCCTGCTCCGGGACCAAGATCAACTACAAAATCTGCAGCTTCGATCATATCTTTATCATGCTCTACCACAATAACTGAATTACCGGCATCCCTGATCTTTTTTAAACTGTCGATCAACTTTTCATTATCCCTTTGGTGCAATCCTATTGAAGGCTCATCTAATATATATAGCACTCCAACTAATTGAGAAGCGATCTGCGTTGCCAGTCGTATTCTTTGTGCTTCTCCACCGCTTAATGTGCGCGACGAACGTGATATTTGAAGGTAACTTAATCCAACCTCATCTAAAAACTGCAATCGATCATTGATCTCTTTGATTACTTCCTTACCGATAGTTAATTGTCGATCATTTAGTTTTGATGAAAGCAATTGAAAAAATTTAGCCAGATCTTCGATCGCCATTGAAGATAGCTCATGAATATTTTTATCTCCAATACGGAAAAACGAAGCTTGTTTTTTAAGTCTTGTCCCTTCACATTCAGGGCAGGTCACTTTATTTGAAAAGCCATCTAACCATTTTTGAGTCGAAGGACTTGGATTATCGAGGTATTGTTTCATCAAATACTCCACAACCCCCTCGAAAGGCATTGATAATTCTTTTACTCCAATATCACTATTTATAGAAATATATTCTTCGCTGCCATTGATCAGTATATGAATTAGATCTTCCGGTAAATTTGAAATAGGTTCTTCTAAGCTGAATCCTTCTTTTTTAAGTAAAACTTCAATTTGCCTAAAGATTCGAGTGTTCTTATATTTTCCTAAAGGAACGATCCCTCCTTTTTTAATCGATTCCGATTTTTTTGGGATAATTCTGTCAATATCCAATTCACTAACTTCTCCTAATCCGTTGCAATTTGAACAAGAACCATAGGGTGAATTAAAAGAAAATAAATTAGGTTCCGGATCATCATAGGCAATTCCGGTTGTTGGGCACATTAGGTTTTTACTGTAATAATGAAGTTCCTCTGTATCCGCATCCAGGACCATAATAATACCTTTTCCTGTTTTTAGTCCGGTATCAATTGAATCTTTAAGCCTTTTTTCCGATTTGCTATTTACCTCGAGTCGGTCGATCACAATCTCTATATCGTGTCTGCTATAGCGATCTAATTTATAGTTATCCAGTATTTCTACGATCTTTCCATCCACTCTTGCCCGAATAAATCCCTGGCGAAGAATTTGACGAAATAATTCCCGATAATGTCCTTTTCTTCCTTTAACAAGCGGAGATAAAATAATCGCTTTTTTTCCATCATATTCCGTTCTGATTCGATCGAGGATCTGCTGACTGGTATATTTCACCATCTTTTCTCCTGTTTCATAAGAATAAGCAATGGCTACTCTACTGAAAAGGAGTCGCATAAAATCATAGATCTCGGTGATCGTTCCCACAGTGGAACGAGGATTTCGAGAAATGGTTTTTTGATCGATGGAAACCACCGGACTTAATCCTTTTATCTGATCAACATCAGGTCGTTCTAATCCGCCTAAAAACTGACGTGCATAAGAAGAAAGTGTTTCCAAATACCTCCGCTGACCTTCTGCATAAATGGTATCAAAAGCTAATGATGATTTTCCACTCCCACTCAAACCTGTAATGACAACAAGTTCATCGCGGGGGATATTTATATCAATATTCTTAAGATTATGCTCCCGCGCACCGGTGATCTCGATTAATGAAGGTTCAAAAACGTCCTGCTTCATTCCAATAATAAAAGTGAACTATCAACTTTGCTAAGGGAATAATACCCTTGCTTTGGAATCTTTATTTGATAATTTTTTCCGGAAGTATTATGCAAATAATTTTGACGAAGCCATGGGTTCATCAATTTTAATATCTTGTAGTTTACACCTTGTTCAAATGCAAAATCTGCCATGTTCGTTATTTCGGTATTCATCTCGATAGTTCTAAACTCATCAGGAGGATAAAGATCTTGAGGTCTGAAGTAAAATCCATAATAAGCAGGGTTGGTCATGATCTGTTTTACCGCCATAATTCTGAAAACATATCTTCCTGTTTCTTCATTTAAGAGTAGATCATAATAATTATTGACTTGCTGACGGGTAATTTGATTATTTAAACCGCCAATTCCCATATTATAGGATGCTGCCGCGAGTGTCCAGCTTCCGAATTTAGAATAAGCATCCAGCATGTATTTACAAAAAGCAGCTGTCGATTTTTCTAAATGATACCTTTCATCCACTTCATTATTCACTTCCAATCCGTATTCCTTTGCAGTTTCTTTTAAAAATTGCCAATATCCTGCTGCACCGGCCGGAGAAACGACATTACTCAAACCACTTTCAGTTAAAGCTAAATATTTGAAATCGTCAGGTACACCATATTCTTTTAGAATCGTTTCGATGCTAGGGAAAAATTTATTCGCTTTTTTAAAGAACAGAAGTGTTTGAGATTGCCAATACACATTAATCAGCATTTCTCTATCCAGTCTCTCAGCAATATCGACCATTGTTAAAGGCACTTCTTCATCAAGAAAAAAGAGAGAATCCGGCAACTCTAAAGCGAATACTTTATAATGCTGATTGACATAATTTTGATAGTGATTATCCTCTTTTTTCACTTCAGTAGAAAAAACAAAATATTTTAAGATGATGCTTCCGGATAGGATCACAAGTAAAAAAACAGCACTTCGAATTAAAATAGACTTCATATTAATTTTGCGATTTCAGCAACAAACGATTCAAATATAAAAAGCTGAAGAATAGGATTAAAAATAAGCATACGATCCCTACTTCAAACATACTACTCAATGCTTTTTCAACACTCATAATGTAAATAGTAGTAAATGAGAATAACATTGACAATACAGAAAACAAAATAGCTACCTGTCGATCGCTTAGACCCATATAAACCATTGTATGAGTCGTATGGTCTTTACCTCCGATCATAGGCGATTGCTTTCTCAATATTCGATTTATGGTAACGATCGAAGTATCGATCAATGGCATTGCGAAAATAGCCATGATCAATATAAATTTATCGAGAATTGGATTTTCTAAGTTTAAAGACTCGGCATTCCAAAAGAATCGAATCCCAATAAAAGCTAGAAAAAGACCTAAAAACTGACTCCCGGTATCACCCATAAATAGACGGGAAGGATGCCAATTAAAATACAGAAACCCAAGTAATGAGGCCATAACCCCAATTAAAGTGAAAAAATAAATATTATAATAATTTCCACTTAGAAACATCAATAATAGGGTTGAAAATATAATTATGATGGAGATCAAGGAGGTAATGGCATCCATATTATCGAGCATATTAATCGAATTCATCAGACCTACAACCCACAAAATGGTGATCAGATAATTAAGTTCTGCTGATGAAAATATCTCAATATACGTTCCGGTAGAAATAAGAATAATTGCGCTTAAAATTTGAACGGCTAATTTTAAAAGTGGTTTTGTATTAAAGGCATCATCCGCTAAACCCATTAAAAAAGAAATAGCGGTAGCAAATACTAATCCCAGCATTACATTATTAGGGAAATGACTATCAGATGCGAAAAAAATACTGAAAGATGAGAAGGATAATAAGAAAAGGATATAAAATGAAATACCTCCAAAAGCAGGTTTTTGAATCGGACTCCATCGATTGCTGCTGTCAATTTTACCTCTCATTCCAAGGTTTTGGGCAAAGCGTAAAAAAATGAAATTGATAAGCACAGAAAACACAATTGACCCTATAAAATATAAGCCATAAACCAAGCCCAGGTAATTTACATTCTCCATAAAACAAAAGTATAATAAGTCTTAAGTAATTTGATGTAGGATAATTCTATTTTTTTATTTTAAACTTCCTACTACTCTTTTCTCCGCTATCGTCATAATAACCATAGGTATAACCGTAACCATATCCGTAACCATATCCATAATTATAACCGTAACGATTCCGGTTAATATCAACATTATTAAGTATTACGGTAAGTTTATGAAAATGATTCTCATTTTTTAAACGATCGGCATTTTGAATAAATTGTTTCTTTGAATAATCTGCTCTGAAAACATAAATAGGAATGTCTGCCTTTTGCATCATCACAATTCCGTCGGTGACCAAACCTACCGGTGGATTATCAGCGATGATCACATCATATTTCTTTCGTAATTCTTCTATGACCTTATCTAACTCAGGGTTTAATAATAATTCTGAAGGATTTGGCGGAACGGGTCCTGCTGTGATATAATCGAGGTTTTCATTAGGACTGTGTCGGATACATTCTTCGAGTTTTGCTTTACCGATGAGTAAGGTACTCATTCCTTGCTTATTTTCGACATCGAAAGCCTTATGGATCTTAGGTTTTCGCATATCCAAATCCAGAATGATCACCTTTTTATTAGAAAATGAGATAATTCCGCCAAGGTTGATCGAAATAAATGTTTTTCCTTCACCTGAAATAGTGGAAGTGATACATATAAGTTTAGAACCTTCTGAACTATCTACAAATTGCAGATTACTTCGGATTGATCGAAAAGACTCGGCTAAAACGGATTTTGGTTTTTTATCAACGAGCAACATCGATACTGGCATATCATTGTCGTAGTGCGGAACCAATCCCAACACGCCCAAAGATGCATTTGACAGCTTCGTTATCTCATTTAAAGAAGTGATGTTATTATGAGTAAGATAACGAAGAATGATAAAGATCAAACTAACAATTAAGGAAGCTATAAAGAATGAAATATAGGTGACTTTTGGCTTTGGAATAATGGGTGCAGACGGATAAGATGAAGCTTCTAATATTTGATTATTCGTTACAAAACCCTCTTTTGAAATTCGATATTCGATCTGCTTTTCAAGCAGCATGGTATAGTACTTTTCATTGATCTCATACAATCGCTGTAATCGTGTAAGTTCCATTTCCTGATTTGGCATTTCAAGAAATATTTGCTCAAATTCTTTCAATTTTGCCTTTAGAGAAAGTCTTCTGGAATTGAGACGGATCTTTAAGCTTTTGATGCTTTCGAAAAGCAAATTTCGTTGAATTTGTAATCGATAATCAATAGCGACGACACGTTCATTGTCTTTTGTTCCGGTAAAGAGATAATCGTCTCTTTCCATCATCAAATTATGCATCGAATTGATCATTGAACTGAGCAATGCTTCATATTCAGTTCCTGCCAAAAAAGGGATCAAATTATAAAGTTCAATCTCTTTATCGAGCTCACCGGATTTTTGTATTTCATTTAAAATACTTTCATCCATTTCTATTTTCAATAATTCCTCTTCGAGCTTATTGTAATTATCTACATATACATTTGAGATATTTTCAATATTAGATACTTTATGTTCCTTTTTAAAGGATTGCAGCATTGTTTCAGCTGTATTTAGCCTCATAAATACGGTATCTAACTGAACCCCAATAAATTTCAAAATATTTGCAGAACTACCACTTTTCTTTTCAAGATCATATAAGATATATTGAGACGATAATTCATTTACAAAATCCATCGCTAATCTTGCATTACTATATTTAAGTCCAACCACAATGGTTTGCGCATTTGGATTTAACACGCTAACATTCACTCCTTTATAAAATTTATTGACTAATGCATCTATATCATTTATGATAAAAAAGTAGGCATTCGAAAAGCCTTTTTGATACAATGCTTCTCTGTTATCACATTTAATATAAAATGAGACCGACGGAGTCTCAACTAATTGACTGATATTGAATTCGTGTTCAGAATTATAATTTCCATATTCGATATTTAAAAATTGATCCTGCAGAAAGTCAATGATAATCGGCTTACCAATGATCGAAGAATCTTTTATTTCTATTAGGTCAATTTCATAGCTTGATGATTTGTACTTTTCGTCGTTAAGAATATCTCCTTTAACAAAGTAGCTAATCTCCAGGGGTAGTTTTTGAACTGCCTTTTTAATAAGGAATTTTGAACGTATAAGTTCGATCTCTCCAGCTAAACTTCCCTCATCATACATTTGACTTACATCCAGTATTTTTTGAGCAGTGTTATTTTTGCTCATTTGGAGGATAGTATTTGCCTCGTAAATAGGAACGGTATATCGGATATAAAGAAAAGCGACGAAAAGAAACAGACTGATGATCATGACGATCCATATCAATGATCTCTTTAAAATATAAAGAAACAAACCAAACTCGAACTCCTGCGAAAAATTAGTTAATCGTTCTCGATAGCCTTCGAAATTTGAATTTTTGTCTGTGATATTATCGCCTATCATTGCTTTTAATTTCCTATCGCTATTATTAAGGCATAAGCAGCGACTAGACTTGTGAAAATGGTGAGAACCGGCAATAGATCTTTAAGAACTTCTGATGCAATTTGTTTTGATGGTTCAACATAGATAATATCATTTGCTTGAACGACCATATTAGCACTTTCAATCCCTTCTATTTTTGATAGATCAAACTTATAGACTTCAATTTTACCGTTAGTTTCTCTAATCAATTTAATTTCTTTTGCTTTACCTCTATCAACAATACCACCGCCGAGTGATAATGCCTCAATTAGACGAGTATTCGCATTATTAAGCTCCACAACCATAGACTTACCCCCTGCCCCTGTTGAAACGATCACTCTCCTGTTTAATACCCTTAAAATAACAAAGGGATTGATGTAATCTTTAGAATATTCCTGTTCTAAAAAGGATTCCGCTTCATCGATGGTAAGACCTCCAAGTTTAACTTCTCTTAAAGATGGTATCTTAACATATCCGTCATCTTCGATCAGGTATTTTACCTCAAAATTTGTATTAATTCTTGTGTTTCCACCTTTAGCGCCATAACCACCCATCGACTGAAGATCGATGATCATAAAGCCATCATTCGTATATAGATAGAATGTGATGATGTCGTTTGGAGATAACTTATAATTATTATCTGAAACCACTTCCGGCTGATCAAATTGATAATCCTTTGGAGTTCTAAACATCAAATCACTATTTACTGCACATGAAGAAAATAGAGTAGCGATAATGATAAAAGCTAATAGTTTACGCATCGTAGATTGGTCCTTTGCGGCAAAGGTATTAAAATTGAGTCTCAAGAATATTAAAAAGCAGAATTTAATAACTATTTTTCTTTTCTAAAAGCTCTTTGTACAGAAGATTCATGTCGCTTGCCAGTCGATTATAAGTGAATTTGTCTTTTACAAAAGCATATCCAATTTCCCCCATTTGCATTCTTCGCTTTTCATCATTGATCAAAGCGAGTAAATTATTACTCAGATCGTTCAAGTCGCCTTTCGGACTAATTAAAGCACTTTCCCCAGGTAAGATAATATCTCTTATTCCTCCTACATCGGTACTTACAATTGCTCTCTCCCCCGCCTGAGCTTCAATTAAACTAACAGGTGTTCCTTCATTATTAGAGGTCATAACGATAATGTCTAAACCAGCAATAGCTTCATCGATATTTTTTATCCATGAGGTGAATATCAGCGAATCATTTTCCTCGTAAGAATTAGAGATCAATTGATAATTGAAAGCACTATTTTGAAGTTCCTGCATTAGCTCACCATCACCAATAATGAAAAATTTAAGTTTCTTATTTGTTTCATCTCTTACTTTTTTACCCAGGCTTAAAAATAATTCATGATTCTTGATCTGAACTAGTCTTCCTATTATACCTATTGCTATACAGTCATCCTCAATTCCATATAATCTTCTAAATTCATTTCTTTTAAGCTCTTGATTCTCTTTAAACTTCCTTAGATCAAAACCCAGAGGAATCACTTTTACTTTGTTTTCTTCCGCTATTGCGAATTGTTCAACCAACTCTCTTTTTTGAAGTGGACTTATAGCGATAATAGCATCACTGTGCTGGGCCAATTTCCGTTCGATAGAAATGTAAGCCTGGGTTTTTACCTTATTGAAATAAGAATGAAAGACATGCCCATGAAAGGTATGTACAATAATTGGGGTCTTTTTTCTTATCGCCGCTAATCTTCCTAAAGCACCAGCCTTTGATGCATGGGTATGAACAATATCCGGTTTATACCAGTCGATCAATTGAAGGATCTTCTTATAAGCCATATGATCCTCTTTCGGACTGATCTCTCTTTTCATTTCAGAAATGATGATCGGATCAAGGTTCAATTGTTTCGTTATGTGTAATGAATCCTCTTCCGATTCAGAATGCGCTCCACCAATGAGTAAGGTTTCATAATCATCAGACATAAATCGAGTAAGATAGGCAGCATTATAGGTAGGTCCACCCAAATTAAAACGATTTATAATTCGAAGAATTCGTGGCATTAGCTAATAGGATTATAATTGTTGACCCAGGTTTGAAAAACAAGCAGTGCCCATACTAAGTATGGTGCATCACCTGCATTTTTTCCACGTGATCTTTCTATAACTTTAATCACTTCATCATAATTTAAAATTCCCTGATCCCGAATCGTTTCTTCATTTAGAACGTTAGCTACCTTATCTTTTAGTGGACCTTTTAACCATTCTTGTAAAGGAACTTCAAATCCCCTCTTTTTTCTATTCAGTAATTCGCTTGGGATATGATCCTTAAAAGTATCTTTTAATAAGGCCTTTCTTTTTCCATTTTTAAGCTTCCATTCGGAGGGGAGGGAAAATACTAAATTCACTAAATTATGATCTAAAAATGGCACTCTAACTTCTAATCCGTGCAACATACTGCTTCGATCCGCTTTATATAGCATGTCTCCAGGCAATAGCATTTTCATATCTTTTAAAAGAAAATCATTCATCGACTTTATTGTAAAATCTGCCTTATAGCTCTTGCTCTTATTATTTTTTATTAAGGATGAAAGTTCCCTGTCCGAAAGCAAGGAGGCCCAATATACATACCTCTCTTCATTTGTAAGTCTACTTGCATGAGCGAGTTTAGCAATTTGTCTTTTATAATTTCCAAGAGTCGACTTTCTACTTCCGTTTGAGAGAGCTTCAAAGGAGCTAAATGAGCCCGCTAATTTTCGGAAAAGAGGCTTTTCACGAAGAAGCCATTCTGCTTTATGTTTCTGATACCCTCCAAATAACTCATCGGCTCCATCTCCTGATAAAACTACTTTTACTTCTTTCGAAACCTGCTTACTTAAAGCATGATAGGCAATTGCAGAGCTATCCGCAAAGGGTTCTGAGAATGCATTCAATAGCTCATCGACCGATTCGATCAATTCGCCTTGATTTAAATTTATGATCGAATGATCGATGGAATTTTTCTCAGCCCATTGCTTAGCCATTTTTGATTCATCGAAATAGGGGAATTCGCTAAATCCGGCAGAATAAGAATGAATATGAGGTTTTTTTTGACTTGCAATTTTACTGATGATCGTAGAATCGATACCACTACTTAAAAAAGTTGCGACAGGTACATCTGCAAGTAATCTTCGTTCTACACTTTGCTCGAGTTGCGCTTTAATTTCTTTAAGTGCTTCGGGATAACTAATATCTGCGGGACTTGTATCGATTGAATAATAGTGCTCTTCTTTAATTATATTTTTATCTATCCGCAACCATTTCCCGGGCTCTAATTGAGAAACCCCTTCGATGATAGACTCATTATCCGGTATATAGGAAAATCTAAAATAGCTGGATAAGGCATTGTAATTCAATTTCCGTTCGATAGGAAAAGAGAGAATAGAATTTAATTCTGAGGCAAAGAAACAATGCTCTTCATTTAAGAAATAGTACAATGGTTTTATCCCAAATCGATCTCTGGCTATAAGGAGTTCTTTTGAAAGAGGATCATAAATAGCGATAGCGAACATTCCATTAAGTTTTTGGAAAAGATCACTTCCCCAAATCTTAAAACCTTGTAAAATCACTTCGCTGTCCGAGTCTGTTTTAAATTCAACTCCTTTTAATTGCAATTCGCTTCTTAATTCAATGTAATTGTAGATCTCTCCATTAAAAACCATATGAAGACCCTCTTCTTTGAGGAACATCGGTTGGTGTCCAGCAGAGCTTAGATCGATGATAGCCAATCTTGAATGCGCCAAGCCTGCTTGATCATCAGTCCAAACCCCATGATCATCCGGTCCACGGTAGGCTTGCTTTTCCCTTGATGAATCTAGTTCAACAGAA
>JAHECK010000093.1:0-4315 GCA_024641785.1 Flavobacteriales bacterium
AAGCATATCACTAATGGTAATTTCACTTGTTTCGCTCGACTTTCTTTTTATGCTGATAAAACCTTCACATGGATTTGGACCCATTTGAAAGCCTTCCTTTTCGTCAGAAACAACTCCCAGCGTTCCAAAGCTCACTTCCTGGTACATAACGGTTCCGCTTGCTGCGTCATCATATACTACATGAAAAGAAGCGCCTGAAAACAAGATGCTTGGGTATTGTTGATTAGATGGCAGGTCTGTGAGTAGAAATGATGCATCACTAAATCCGGCGGAACCCATAGTGCTTACATTCATTGCGATTTCTGTCGAACCTTCAAAACTTTCTTGCCATACAATAGCTAAAGTATCTCCTGAACCTGCGACTCTGGGTCTATTTTGATTAGAAGAACTTTCATTGCTATAGGGAAGATGAAGTGTTTCTCCCGCAATACTATTTTGAGTATCGAAAGTAGAATAATACACTGCATTTCCATCAGAACCGGCACCGGAGAAAAATGCAGATACTATTTCGCCATCCACAATTGAAAAATGGGGTCCATTGGTAGGACAAGCATTAATTATCCAGTCGGTTTCGTCTATATCAAAAGCAGAAGAAAAAGTTTCACCTCCATCGATAGAGCGCGCTAACCAGATATCTCTTAGGTTAGCATCATTATTTCTAAAAGCTACATACACATCCCCGTTATCATCGATGTCGATATGCCCGTTGCAGCACTCACAAACTTCTGCACCGGCAGATTCAATACTTACATCTACTTCATCAAGAAAAGTGGCTCCGAAATCAGTAGAACGTACCATAGCATAATATGCATCTCCTTCTGAAGTATTCGTATTCACATAGGCAATGTAGGGTTGTCCGCCGCCGTCTACAGCGATTATAGGAATGGTAGCTCGTCGGCCGGCAGGAGGGATAAAAGCCGCAACCGGGTCGCCCCATGTTAAACCACCATCTGATGAATGAACAACATAGATGGCATCACCATACACTTCGAAAGTAACATAAACGTCATCTCCTTGAGCGACCATATTTGGACCCAAACTTCCGCTCCATAGATCAGGGTTTAAACCCCCAAATGGAATTTGGACCGGTAAAGAAAATACTCCATCACTTAGGGTGCTGATAAAAAAAGCTTCATTTCCTGTTCTCATCCAAAAAACGATAATTTCTCCGTTTGCATTTACCGCAATTTTCGGGTTTTTTCGTCCATAACTATTGTCCATATCCGTTACCGAAATGGCATCTGAAATGATCAATTGGGCATGTATATTAAAGGTAGTAGCTATCATCAATACGATGATAAAGTAGATTGATTTTCTCATGACTTTAAGTGCTTTAACTAAGGCATGAATATAAGCAAATTAAAAGGCTAATTCATTATTCTGTGTTAGTCTCTTCTAAACCACATAAAAAGGAATCAAAAATAAAGCAGGATCCTTTTATGAAAGGGATATAAATTTCATTATCAGACTTTTTGTTTCAAATTCCTTTTCAATCCTATTAATAATAGTACAGATACAACAAGCATAGCTATGGAGAGGCTAATAAGACAGAAGCTTACAATTCCCTCAACAAGCGGGGTGCCTTCTTGTCCATTTGCTGCAATACCTAACATCTTTCCGGCATTAAAAATAGCCGCGATCAATATTCCAAAGCAGTTTACGAATGTTCCATAAATAGCCAGATAAAAAGAGATTTTAAGCCACTTTAAAGAGATATCTACTTTGTGCCAAATGAGACCCAGAACAATTAAGAAGATCCCATTCAGAACACCTTCGATATGGCTTGAAACTCCCAGACGGGGATTTGCAAATACAGGAACTATCATTCCAATGATAAGGCCTATGAAAAAGAGAAGAACGCCTAAAAATATAAGCTTATTTGACTGGTTGTTTTTTAAGTTAAGAACATGCATGATCAATGAGTTTAGAAGATTATTTTTCGTTTCTTTTAAAAAAATATTGATTTAAAGATACATTAAGATCTTAATTTCCAAGGTTTTCATTATAAGGATCTATACTTTGCTTAATAATTATAATAAGGGGATTCTTTAAATTAGTCTAATCTCTGCTACGGCATTTCATATTCAAATGCCTTTTATTCAATCATCCTGAACTATCAATATTATCAGTGTTTAAATTTTCTTTAAGCTGTAATAGATAAGGCTTATTTCGTCCAAATTTTATCGATGGTGACTCCATGACAACTATTGCACTGACCGGAGTTTAAGACAGTCATCATATTTTTCGCTTGAAGGCTACCTTCAATTGAAGCATAGAGTCCGTTGTCGAAATTTATTAATTCGGTACTATAGAAATTCCCTAATGCATCTACTTGTATCGTATATTTTAATTCACCGGTCCCATTTGAGCCTGTAAATAACTTAAGAGTTGCGTTTGGATAGGTATTTACCAATGAACTGTCATAAACGGTTCCTGCAATGGAAAACAAGTATTCTCCTTCACCACCCTGATCATGGCAATTCATACAATTTTGACCTATGTTATGACTTTCAGTGCCATTATAATAACTTATTTTGCTTTCGGATTTTTCTTTCTTACATGCTAAAAGTGAAAGTACTAAGATCACTAAAGCAATCGATTTTATACTTTTTTTCATTTGCATTTAATTTACTCAAAAATGACAATCTCATCATTTTCAAACCATTCTTTATAAAATGCCTGATGGATCTTCTCGATACTATTCCGTTTGACTTTTAAAGTAGGAGTGGTTAATCCATTTGCAATATTCCAGTCCTCCTTCATAATGATCACTTTTTGGATCATTTCGTGTTTTTCAAAATCAACATTCACTTCTTTCATCGTTTCTATCAATTCCTTTTTTAATACTTCTTTAGCTTTACTTTTCCCCAATTCTGAAAGGGTGATTAAAGCGATAGGTTGAGGAATACCTGTTCCTACAATACAGATCTGTTCAATCGCTGTATTACTCGACATTTTGAGTTCGAGAGGAGCAGGGGAAATGTATTTTCCTTTGTCTGTTTTAAATTGATCTTTCACTCGACCCGTAATGGTTAAATAACCATCATGATCATATTCTCCGATATCTCCAGTCTTGAAAAATCCTTCTTCATCAAAAACAGATGTGCTTATTTCCGGACTCTTATAATAACCAAGCATTAGGCAATTATTTTTAATGCAAATTTCTCCATCAGGAGTCAGTTTAATCTTCACATTTGCAAGCGCTTTACCAACCGTACCCACTTTATTTGCCCAATACGCATTTGCATGGGATACACTCCCATCTTCTGTCATTCCATATACTTGTAGGATCGTAATGCCAATTTTCTGGAACCATGTTACTAAACTAGGCGCGATGGGCGCAGCTCCAGATAAAATTGTTGTAGCTTTATTCAGCCCTAATTTCTGTCGTAATTTCTTTTTTAGGATGGAATTCAGAATAGGAATTTTCAAAAGCACATTGAGTTTTTTCTGCGGAATTTTTTCCAGAATCTTCTCCTGAAATTTGGTCCAAATTCGAGGAACAGCAAAAAACAAGTCGGGTTGAGTACTTTCCAGATCTGTAGCAAAAGTATCTAGTGATTCAGGGAATGTAACTGTAGCGCCCACAACAAAACTTATATTTTCTAATATTCGTTCCGCAACGTGTGCGATAGGTAAGTAAGAAAACAAATTGCAATTATCGGGAACATTCCCGATCGCATTCAGATCATATACACTTACCATAAAATTATTAATCGAATGCATTACTCCTTTAGGATTTCCGGTGGTTCCGGAGGTATAGATAATGGTATAAAGATCATCAGGTTTTGGCGTGTAGATAGACTCGATCTCTTTACCCTTCAATACGATGTCTTCCCAATGAATTGGTGTTTTGTTCCCATACAATCCAACACTGATCTTCTCTATTTCCGGAATACCTGCTTTCTGAGAATCAAAATCATCTAATTTCCCTATAATGATCGCTTTTGCATCGCTATGAATGAGGATTTGATTGATCGATTCTGCATTTAGAGTAGGATATACAGGAATAGAAACATGACCGGACATCATAATCGCCAGATCGGCCATATGCCAGTGTGCGCAGTTTTTAGAAAGCAGTGCTACATGACTTCGTTCAGGTAATTGGTACTCTTTAATCGCATTTGCGATAATTCTAGATTCGCGGCCTACCTGGGCAAAAGAATACTCAGTGAATTCGTTATTAATAGCTTGTTTTAAAAAAACAGCATCGGGTATTTGCTTTTCCCAATACAAAAATGCTTCAAGTGGAGATGAAAAGTCTTTCATTTTTTTTATTCTGAATCCTACTTTTTTATCTGGCAATAATATGGGT
>JAHECK010000093.1:4378-12913 GCA_024641785.1 Flavobacteriales bacterium
AAATAAATCATAAATATCTTTATAATTCTATCTGGAGCATTTCACTTATATTTTTTTCTTCTTCACTATTTCTTAATAATGTGTCACTATCAATATACAGTAATTCAGTTGTTTCAATCAATCGTTTTGTAATGCTGGCCACTGTTGCACTATCATTTGCCAATGATGTAGCCATCACACTTGAGATCTTTTTTTCTCTGATCAATCGATCAAGGCTTCCGTTAATTAAAACATCGCTCTTCATCGCTTTGATCTTAAGTTTTTCTAATTTTTCAAGGTGATATTCCGGATGTTCATCTATCTGAGTTAAATAAATTTCACGCAGCACTTTCGAAACTTTTAGTCGAAGCAGATCATATTCCGATTGAATGAACTCATTATCAGAATTGATATAGTGGCTCACATTATTTTGGAGGCTTCTAATTTCTTTTATTATTTCAGCAACATTTCGTACTGCTAATTTTACCCTGGTAAACGATTCAGCTACTTTTTCGGGCAGAGTGAAATTCCCCTGAGCCAGGGTGGCATATTTAATGATCTTACTATAGATCGTTTTTACTTTTTGATAATAGAGTTCATCAATATTGATCTCCATTTCTTCTTTAGATTTTTTCAAAAGTATTTTAAGTTTTTCCACTCCCTTAATATCCTGCCGATGAAGGTTAAGTCCGTGGCAGACAATGTCAAAAGTAGATATCTCAAATAAACGTTTACTTTCATCCAACAGGGCTTTTAATGCGGTTTGCGGGTAGGCTAATACACTTTCATTAAGGAAATAAGGTTGTTCGATTCGTTTATCTTCCTTTTCAATAAATATTCGATTTAGAAAGTTGATCAAGCGATCGATCAAAGGAACCATAATGATAATTCCTAATAAATTGAATAAGGTATGGAAGATGGAAAGTTTGATTGTATAATTATCCGGTGAAACACCAAATCCTGAAGCGATGTAATTCACGAAAATCCCTAATGGAACTATAAAAGCGAGTGCAAAGATTCCCGTAAGCAGGTTAAAAATAAAATGAGCACCTGCCAATCGTTTTCCTGCAATATTCGAACTGGCTGCTCCTATTATTGCGGTGACCGTTGTCCCGATATTCGCTCCGATCGCCATGGCTAAAGAGTTTCCATACATAATTTGGCCGGCGGCTAAAGCAGTAAGTATCAATGCCATTGAGGCACTGCTTGATTGTAAGATTATGGTGATAATAATTCCAATAAAGGTATAGGCTAGTAAGCCCCAAATTCCCGGAATACTATAGTCTGCCAGGTTGATGCTGCTTTCATAAGCATCAAATCCTTCTTTCATATAGAAGATGCCAAGGAAGAAAAAACCTAATCCGGCCAAGATTCTTCCAATTCCTTTTAAGCTTTTTGATTTTTGAAATACGAAGATGATCCCAAAAGCCAGCATTGGTAATGCCAGAGTAGAAACTTTAATATTCAGACCAAATAAGGTGATCAGCCAAGTGGTAGCAGTTGTCCCTAAATTTGCCCCGAATATGATCCCAATACCTGCTTTAAGACCTATAATTCCGGCACTTATGAAAGATATAGTTATTACAGAGATGAGAGAACTTGATTGCAGAACTGCGGTAACAAGAAATCCAATACCCAGACTCTTATAGACTTTGTCGGTCGATTTTCTTAATAATTTTTGAAGGGGTCCTTTTACAAAAGCGTTAAAACCTTCTTCAAGGGTGATCATTCCAAAAAGAAGAATAGCCACTCCGGCCGCGATCTGTTCAAAATTTGGATTTATAAAAAAGGCCCACCCCAGGAAAATCAGAATAAAGGGGAAAAATATCTTTTTGGCCATAGAATTAGTAAAAAAAAGAATTTTAATAGGGGCGCTAGCAATTGAGTATTAAATTAGAAATAATAGTTAGATTCTCAAAGAAGCTATCGAGCAGAATGCCTTAATATCTCATTTTAAATCTAAAGATCAGATTTAGTGATTGATATTAATTTGAAGTTATTAATTCCATCAATTTTTCAGCGCTTACTTTTCCTTTTTCTTGTACAAATTTGGGATCAGTATTATCGCCTATTTCATAAGTAAATGATTCGGCTCCAAATTCATAAAAGAAATAGCTCGATGATGATACTCTGGCATCGCTATCCAAACCTGATTTTATATTTGCTTCGTAGCCTTCAAATTCATCTGCGCTCAAACGGATCAATTCCGGGATCAGTCCGGGCATATTTCCTGTCGAAGTGCTATCTTCTGTATAATAGATATCCTCCCAGGTAGAATGGAAGTCGATAGCCACATAAAATTTATTTTTAGGATCCACGGTTTTGTTTTTCATAATATCCCGGATTGCTCTGGTCTCAGGTTGATTAAAATCTGCCCAGTCGCGGTTCAAATCCACACCGCCTCCATTATTTCGCCAGTGACCATTATCTACACCGTCCGGATTGGCTAATGGAACCACATAAACAGTATATTCATCTCTGAATTGAATTGCAAGAGGATCATTGGCACAAAGACGCTCAATAAAGGCTTTCATAGCTAGGAATCCGGTAACTTCAGGTGGGTGCTGTCGCGATAGTATAAAGATCATTTTTTCATCATCGCTGTTTCCTATTTTCATCATCTCGATCGGTCGTCCTTGTTGACTTTCACCGATCCTTTCCTTACTAACAAAATCATTTGTATCCAATTGGTCGATCCAATCTTCTACTTCGATCGAGGTGATAAGTTCCTGCGCTGAAATAAAGAGAGTGTCCGAATTAAGGTTCATTTTGATAATAGCGTTTTTTGGAATTTCTATTCCGTCCATCTCCATCATATTTTCGGTCCGGTAAAAAGCAGAATCGAGTAATAGCCAATGCTTTCCATCAGTACTTATTTTAGGGTAATAACGATGTCCGACATTTTCCGGATAGCTGAATCGGATATAGATGCTTTGTGGAGTTTCTGACCAGATCTTAAATGCATACCATGGACTGGGATTGATCTTTTCATTTTCTGGACTAATTAGTACAGTAATTAAAGTATCGTTTGTTCTTGCTGCTCCATTTAGTCTGGCTCCAACAAATTCATTCGACAAATAGATAGCATCACCCACATCAAAGATTCCTTTGTATTGTAGTTGAATAGGGAGCGTATGGGTATCTACTTTTTTTATCGGATCCTGACCTTTCCATTGAGTATCCTGATTACACGAAAGGGAGAGGAGGCCAAGTAGCGTAAAGGAAAAAATGCTAATAAATTTAGATAGATACATTATTAAATTATATTGTTCTAATTTACTTTTTCTTTTACAAAAGAGTGAAAGCCTTTTAAAAATAATAAAATAAAAAAGCGCTCAAATTTAGAGCGCTTTTCATTTTGTTTAATTTAATTATTTTGTTAAAATTAATTTTTGAGTTTTAAAGCTTCCATCGGCATATTGAATGATACAATAATTTACACCTGATGGCAAGTCACTTGCATCAACATTCACTTCATATTTTTGACCTATGGAGACGGCTCCTTCATATATAGCCTTCACTTCTCTTCCTGCAACATCAAAAAGTTTCAAAGTAACTATTCCTTCTGTAGAAGATGAAAAAGTAATTTTTGTTGATTGAGTAAAAGGATTTGGATAGGCATTGAGCTCATTTTCGATAGCTATAGTCTCAGAATCAATGAATGATTTGTCTGGTGGACAACTATGGTCAGTGCCACAAGAAGCAAGCATATCACCATGAGAAAGATGTGTTTCAACTGCGTTTATACTTACACAAATTGTAACCGGAGCTTCGCTTGGATCATCAGGTACATGGCAAATTTCAACTTTATCGAGTTTTTTACCACATCTAACATCAATTACACAGATCGTAACCACATCTATTTCTATACAACCATTTGCATCGGTGATGCTAACAGTATAATCTGTTGTTAGTATACCCGGACACACTTCGTGTGATTGATTTCCGCCATCATCCCATGAAATGCTATAAGGAGGTACTCCACCACCTTCTCCTGACCAGGCAATTGTAGCACATTCGGCTGGTGCATAACCAAAATATACGGTTTGATTATCACCTGCTTCTATTGTTAATGGCGTGGGTTCTGTGAGTGTGACAGAAGTTGATTCTTGACAGCCATTATCATCAGTTACTATAACCCAATAAGTACCTGCCATCAATCCGCTTGCAGTAGCTGTGCTTTGAGCATTATCATCGTCCCATAAATAAGTATAAGGGGGAACTCCACCTACAGCAAGTACGGTAGCCTCCCCATCAGAACCTCCATTACAAGAGATATTGTATCCATTGTAATCAGATACATCCGAAATTGCTGCACTAAGTATAGGAGGTTCAGTGAGTGTAAGGCTTGTTAAACTTACACAACCGTTAGCATCTGTTAAAGTTACATAATAGGTGCCGGCAGAAAGACCGGAGGCTATTGCAGTATTTTGAGAACCCGCATTGGCATCCCATAAAAAGGAGTAAGGTTTAGTTCCTCCAGTTCCGGCAGCTTCGGCTACGCCATCACTTAAACCATTACATGAAATATTAAAGCCATTAAAATCTGACGTGCCAATTGCCGTAACTAAAAGCTCATTAGGTTCGTCAATTGTTTTGCTTATCGAAGCTGTACATCCTGTGGCATCAGTAACAGTAACAGTATAATAGCCACCTGATAATCCTGTTCGATTTTGAGTAGTAGGTCCGTCATCCCAAGAGTAACTCAAGGTTCCGTTGCCTACAGCAGAAATAGTAATACTTCCATCAGCTGCACCTATACATGAAACATCAGAAAATGAAGTTATTTCTACATCAACATAAGGGTCACCAACTCCAACAGCATACCAGGCATTTGTAACCTGTTTTACGGCATTAGAGCATTCGCCATATAAATCTTCTGCCGCTTCAATAGCTCCTGATCTGGCATCGGCATAGTTGGAATTTTCACCTAATTTAAATACTTGGTTTCGAAATGCGATAGCACTTGCATCTGATTTCCCAAGACCCGATACTGAATAGTCGTCTCCATTATCATTTGTTCCTGATCCACCTTCTGAAACAAGAAAAAACCAATAATTTTGAACTCCACTATTAACATGCACACCTCCGTTGTCCCAAGCACAGGCAGTGCATACCCAGTTTGTCCCATTATAGGTATCCGGGTCATTGAAAGCATTTGGATCTGACATGGAGCGGATAGCTCCGTCTGTTCGGTCATCTCCCATTAGCCAGTCATTCGGCCCAACAGCATAATTCTCAACCATTTCGCCAAAAATATCACTAAAAGATTCGTTTAATGCACCTGATTCTCCCTGATATACTAATGCCGAACTAGTTCCGGTAACTGCATGGGTAAATTCATGAGCAATAATGTCCATTGAACTCCAAGAATTGGCCAGAGTACCTGAACTACCAAGTCCTACTTTCATTCTGGATCCATTAAATGCCATCGAAGCATTGTCTACATAATCAGTTCCACCTGAATTGAATACTGCATTTATATAACATTTTAAATTGGCATTACTTCCGTCAAAGGAAGATCTCGAATGCACATTTTTAAAATAAAAATAAGATTGTTTGGTTTCCCATAATACAGTAGCTCCAAAACGCTCATCTTGGGTAGTCCAAGTATTAGTGGTGTTTTCTATTTCCGGGTAGTTTGCCGGTGGAGTGCTTGTAGTGCTTCCCCAATCTCTTACCCAAATTTCAGTACTTTGACAATCATCATTTAAACGATAGTCATTGGCAGTGTATTTATCTGTCTGTATGTTCCGGCTTCCATTGAAAATTGAAGTAAAAGACACAGCTGTTTCACAATTAGAAGCCAATGGCAAAGTATAAAGAACATCCCCGGTCACGGCATCAATAATAATGCGCTCTTCTTTGCTTGTTCCATAAATATCGAAGACATAGGCCAATCTGAATTCATTTCCTTCTTTTACGTTTTCAGATTTCCCAAATTTAGTGAGGATAAGTTTTCCTTCTGGCAAGTAGCTGGCATTTGGATCGTTTAATCGTTCTTTTATTTCACTTTCCCAATAATCACTTTCCCATAAATAGTGATCGTCATTCATATAAATTAACGCTTTATCCAATGCTTCTTGTTCACTTAAAGAGGCATTTATATTCACCGTTTCAATGTCAAAAACATCACCCCTGAATGAAGTAACATTTCCATTTATTGATTGAACAATATATTCAGCTCTATCGATTGGAATTCCTTTATAAGTTTGATTGTATCGATATTGAATATATCCTAGATCATCCTCTTCCGTTGTCTTTAAATTAAAATCTATATCATCTGAAATTTCAAAAGTTTCTTTCATCCAAGTAAGGAATTGGGTCTGTTGGATTTCACTTCCTTTTTCAAATTTGACAGAAGCAGGATAATCTGTATTGCTTCCTTCCTGAATATACCTAGCTTCAGGAATAATTTGTTTGGCATTATCGCCGAAATATTCTTTTTGTTGTTTTGCTTCCTGTGCAAAAGAGGACAAGAAGAACAGGAGCACAATTAGAGTACTAATGGTTCTTTCAAACCACTTCATAGTGAGTTTAGTTTTCATAATAATCGGTTTAATTATTAAAATTAATTTTGGTTTTGGTCAATAAACTATGCTTTAATCTATTTGATTTGATTACTACTTAGTTAGAATTTAAGTGAATTGAATAAATCGATAGTCTTATCAATCTTAAAAATTGAAATAGGGACAGGTTAAAAAACACATGGCACCTATTTTAGACTAGGTACATTTGATAAAGAAGTATATTAAAAATTCAATTTGCTTATTGACATCAAATTGAGATGGTTACACCCTAAATTTATAAAAAAAAATGAATTTGAACAACTGAAATCTAAATAATAAGAAATGATTTAAATTGAATGTTTTCAAATCTTTATAGATTCTTTAAAAAGGGGATAAACAACTTTAATTGATCCGAATAGTGATTTCAAAAAAGATAATTGACTATTCTTTTTTATCATATTTATATTTAGCAAAGGATGGTATAAATATGAATGCAATTCCAGAAAGCCCAATAACCAGCAATTCTTGCGCTCCTTGGAAATGAATTATTTTAAATAAAACGGATAATACGGTGATTGAACTAAATAATGCACCTGAAATGAATGCGATCTTTTTCATATTTCTTCCCTCTACTAAATGGGCTTTAATCGATTCTTTAGATTCTAAATTTAATTAAGAATAATTAATTCTATGCATTGTTCCTCGCTTAATCCTTTTTAAGCATTAAAATTGGAGCCTTATTTATTACCTTGCAATGTTTTAAATAAAATGGCATCTTATGTCAACTGAAAGCATAAAAATGGAGCATAAAATTTCTACGGAATTACTTGTCAAAGCTTTTCGTTTAATGTGTACTGAAAAGTCGCTCACCGAAAAATACGAAGCCAATGCTAAATTAACTTCCAAGTATGTTCATGCTACTGCTCGTGGACATGAGGCGGTTCAGATCGCATTAGGTTTACAATTAACTCCAAAAGATTATGTCTCACTCTATTACCGTGATGATGCTGTTTTACTTGGAATGGGTATTACTCCCTATGAGCTGATGCTTCAATTGTTTTGTAAGCGCGATGATCCTTTTTCCGGAGGTCGAACCTATTATGGTCATCCAAGTCTGAACAGAGCTGATATGCCTAAGATCCCACATCAATCGTCTGCGACGGGTATGCAAGCCATCCCATCAACCGGAATCGCAATGGGGATCCAATATCGCGAAAAGACCGGAATGGATATTCGGAATGAAAATGATAATCCTATCGTTGTTTGCTCGATAGGAGATGCGGCCATGACTGAAGGAGAAGTTTCTGAAGCATTACAAATGGCGGCTTTAAAAGGCTTGCCTATTTTATATTTTGTACAGGATAATGGCTGGGATATTTCGGCCTATAAAGATGAGGTTCATACGATGAATGCGCAGGAATATGCGCAAGGCTTTAAACGCATCGAAACCCGATCGATCGATGGTACGGATTTTATCCAATGCTACGAAACGATAAATGAAGTGATCGATATTATTCGTCGAGAACGTCGCCCTTTTTTGATCCATGCAGAAGTTCCGCTATTGGGTCATCATACTTCCGGAGTGCGAATGGAATGGTACCGTGATGATCTTGAAGAAGCATGGACACGTGACCCCTATCCAAAAATGAGAAATCTTCTTTTGGAAAGATTTGTAGCTGAAGCTGATCTGGTCTATATTGAAGAGGAGATCCGAACGATGGTAGACCAGGAATTTGAAAAAGCCCGATTTGCTCCTGATCCTTTACCTGAAGACTTATTTAATTTTGATTTCGCTCCAACGACAGTTATTGAAGAAATTGGGAATAGAAATCCAGAGAATGGAGAACTAACGCTAATGGTCGATTGTGCTTTGCATGCAGTAGAGGAGATCATGCAGAAACATCCGGAAGCTTTGCTCTATGGACAAGATGTTGGAAAACGACTTGGTGGAGTTTTTAGGGAAGCAGCTACTCTTGCACAAAAGTTCGGCGATGATCGAGTTTTTAATACACCTATCGTTGAAGCTTTTATCATTGGGAGTACAGTT
>JAHECK010000199.1 GCA_024641785.1 Flavobacteriales bacterium
TTCATCATCACAAGAAGTTATACCAAAACTGACTAAAATAATAAGTGTTAAAATATATTTTTTCATCTTTTTCATTTTTTTAAAATTTAATGTCAACACCAAGCATATATGAAGATAATGTTGGATAACTATTTAAACTAAATTCTCCAGGAATTATACCTCTAGTTCCTGTAGTTTCACCAGATGGAATACCTACTTCAGGATCTCCTTTGTACCATGGTGTATAGGTCCAGATATTTGTTCCTGAAACATACATTCTTAAAAAAGATATTGGCACATTCTCCAAAAACTTGGAAGGTAGAGTATATCCAAACTGTAAATTTCGAAGTCTTATATAATCTCCTTTTTGTAAATATCTAGTAGAATTACCACTTGATTCATTTCTAAATGGATTATTGCTAGTTGGGTCTGGTAAAACATTTACATCTCCTGGTTGTCTCCAATAATTCCAAGAATCGACTCTTTGATTAGATACTGCCCCAGTACCATCTGACACTAATTGTTGCTCGACGGTGTTAAAAATGTAATTTCCTCCTTTATAATAAAAATCGGCTGATAATTCAAATCCTTTATAACTAATAACGGTATTTAATCCTCCATCAAATCTTGCAAACGGTGATTTACCACTTAAAAATACTTCACCTCCGTTATTTGTAGTTGTTACGTTATCATTAACGTCCAAAAATAAAGCTTGTCCATTTGCGGGATTAACACCTACATATCTTGGTAAATAAAATGTATGGACTTCTTCCCCTACTCTTAAACCAGTGTAAAAATTTGTTGCTGTAAATAAATCATCTTCTCCTTCAAGTTTTTTTACTTCATTGTCATACAAACTGAAAAGAGCTCCTACACTCCATTTAAAGTCTTGACCATTAAAGATCAGCCCTCTTAACTCGATTTCAATACCTGAATTTTCAATCTCACCAATGTTAGAAGTAATTGTTGGGTTGCTGTAGAAATAGGATTTTGGTACATCCAACAATAAATTGGTGGTAGTTCTTTTATAATAGTCAAAAACCCCCGATAACCTATCATTAAATAAACCAAACTCCAGCCCTGCTCCAATAGTAAAGCTTTCTTCCCATCCTAAATTAGGATCACCAAATTGTGAAGGGAATGAAGTGGTTTGACTATTATAAGTACCATAACCGTATAAGGTTTGAGAATCATATAATCCTATTTGATCATTTCCTGTAGTTCCAGCAGATACTCTCAATTTTAAAGTACTTATTGTATTTGATAGATTTCCAAAAAAAGATTCTTTATGAACGTTCCAAGCGGCACTACCTGCCCAGAAAACACCATATTTAGTATTAGCTCCAAATCTTGAAGACCCATCCCTTCTAATAGTTCCATTAAGAATGTATTTATCATCATAAATATAATCAACTGATCCTCCTACTGAAAAATAAGAATTTGAATCAATTGCACCATCTACATTATTAGGTGTTGCAGCCACATCAATTACCGTAGGACCATTAACTGTAAATCCTTGCCCCCTAGCAAAAGAATCCTCATATTTGCTTTTGGAGAACTCGGTCAATGCAGTTAAAGTGACATGGTGCTTTTCTGCAAAGACTTTGTCATATACAAATCTATTAAGTATTGACCATGTAAACCTTTGAGCATTAAATATATTAGTGTCTCCATTTGGTCTTCCATAAAATAAAATATCAAGATCGGAACCTGCATATAATAATCCATGATTTGTAGTTTGTATGTAGCTTCCGTTACCAATGAATGTATAGGTTAAATTTTTATTTAAATTCATATCAACGTTAAACGTACCAAACCATCTATTGTCTGTATCACGATCAAAATTTGCTCTTACTTGTTCAAGTGAACTTAAGCCTTGATGAGTTGGGTTATATTTACGCTCCCCTCTTAAAGTGTAAAGAGGATTACCGTCGGCATCTTCAGCCCAAACTGGTTCGTATGGGTTAAATGTAAATCGTCCTACAACAGAACTTTGAACATTATTACGATCTCTTGGGTCTTCGTCATATGAAGTAGAGAATGATAGTCTTGTTCCAATTTTTAACCAATCTCTAGCCTGATAATCAACATTAAACCGTGCAGCTGTTCTTTCGAATGCATTTTCTATAAGCTCTTGAATACCTGTATCTTTGTCGTTTGCTATAGAAAGGAAATAACTCATCTTTTCTTCTCCTCCTGTTACAGAAAAGTTAATCGATCTTAATTTAGCTTCCTTAAACAAATCATCTGTCCAATCATGATCATTGGCAAGAAGCTCATTCCATTCCTGTTCACTTGTAACTCTAGAGCCAACTCCAACTCCTATTGCCCTTTCGTATTCTAACTTTTCACGGGCGTTCATCACTCTAAAGTTTCTTTTAATTTCATTAGCAACTCCAGTTCTAGTATGTAATCTAAATGTAGCAGCTGTATTTAATCTTCCCATTTTAGAAGTTATCACTACAACACCATTTGCACCACGAGCACCATAAAGAGCTGTAGTGGCAGCATCTTTTAATACACTTACATTCTCTATATCTGAAGGATTAATTCCAATAATATCTTCCTCGCTTACTGGAATATTATCTAATAAATATAGGGGTTCATTACCAGCATTTATTGAACCAACACCTCTAATCCTTACAAATGCAGCATTTCCAGGCTTACCATTTTGAGCAACAACCTGTACACCTGATGCAGCACCCTGTAGTGAATTGTCGATACTAATAGTATTGTTTGCCTTTTCTAATTGTACAGCAGTAATAGTAGAAACAGCTGAGGATAAATCACCTCTTTTTTTAACTCCACCATAACCAGTTACAACAACTTCTTCTAATGTAGAGATATCTTCCTCCAAAGATACGTTAATGGTGTTACTAGCACCAACTGTAGACTCAAAGTTTTTCAAACCTAAATATGAGAAAGTTAACACTTCACCCACACTAGCTTTAATAGAATATTTTCCGTCAAAATCTGTTTGAACACCTCTAGTGGTCCCTTTTACAATGACATTTACACCAGGTAATGGTAGATTGTCTAACATTGATGTAACTGTTCCATTGATTGTTTTCTCTTGAGCAAAAGAAAACTGTATCACAAACGCCATGAAAAGCGTCAATAACATAGTATATTTTAATTTCATAAAAATATTATTTGAATTAGTCTGAAACAAAAATCTTAAATATATCTTAAAAAAGCAACACTTTTGTTTAATAATAAAATTATTTAATTTTTTAATATCTATAATTCTAACTTATTAATCTTAGTTTTTAATTGTTTAAACTTATAATCCTTAATGTTAAAATTTTAACTTTGTTCAAAATCAAAACTATTGGGTCTCAAATTAAATTTTTCTGATTTTATTATAGAATGTGGAACCGACGAATCTGGCAGGGGCTGTTTAGCTGGTCCCGTAACCGC
>JAHECK010000094.1 GCA_024641785.1 Flavobacteriales bacterium
TGATTTTTTAGCCGGAGATCATCGTATGATCGATCTGGCAAAGGAAGTGAATATGAAATACTTTTATTGTAATACTTTTACAAGTGACTATTTTGGAATGGCAAATATACAAGCGGATATTGTTTTAAAAGATCTTGGAAAAATATTTCATCCAGACTTATTTCCTGAGCATCAATTTGTATATTTTCAGACATTCAAAAACTGAAGATTGAAAAGATATAGCATACTCATAGGTCTTTTTCTGATTTTAATTCTGCTTTATGTGCTGGGATTATCACTAGGATCTGTAAGTATCCCTTTTAAAGCCTCTTTGGGATTGGAAGCGCTAAGTGAAAATCATCAAATGATCATTCACCGAATAAGGATCCCACGGAATCTAACGGCCATTTTAAGTGGTGCAGGACTGGCATTATCCGGTTTGCTTCTCCAAACCTTATTTCGAAATCCACTTGCAGGACCATCAGTTCTTGGAATCACCTCCGGTTCCAGTCTGGGAGTTGCACTAGCAATGCTTTCAGGAGTTGGATTGGGTTTAGGAATGGGTTCCGGAGGAATAATACTATTTGCTATTTTAGGCGCATTAGCAGTACTTTTTCTTATCTCCTTTATTAGTTTACGTTATCAAGATGTTACTTTGGTATTGATTGCCGGATTAATGCTTGGATTTTTCACTTCTTCATTGGTGAGTATCATGGCTTTCTTTGCCGATGCTGAGCAGTTAAAACCTTTTGTTCATTGGGGTTTTGGCAGTTTTTCCAGACTAAGTCCTTATCAAATCCCGGTATTGACAATCAGTCTTTTAAGCGGAATTATTCTTTCGATCTTCAGTTACAAAGCGCTTAATGCCTTTTTAATGGGTGATGATTTCGCGCGATCTCTTGGAATCAATGTTCGAGCTAACCGATTGATGATCATCATTGTAAGCGGACTAATGACCGGTGTAATTACAGCCTATGTTGGTCCGATCGCTTTTATAGGCCTTGCTGTTCCTCAAATGGTGAAGCTGGTCTTTAAATCAAATCATCATCGAATTACTTTGCCTGCAACTATTTTACTGGGTGCAATTATTGCTCTGGCCTGCGACATCATTTCTCGTGTTCCGGGAAGCGAAACGGCATTACCCTTAAACGCGATCACCTCTTTATTTGGCGCCCCGATAGTGATCTGGGTTTTATTTAGAACAAAAAAAATAAAACAAAGGATCGCATGAAAAAGCTAATAGAAATTCAAGAACTAAGTGTTGGCTACAAAGAAAGAGCGAAGGAAAATATTCTTATTGGAAACATCAATTTGGATATTTATGAAGGCGAAACTATTGCTTTGCTTGGTTTAAATGGATGTGGAAAGACGACTTTTTTAAAGACCTTAATTGGAGATCATAAAGCGATTTGCGGATCGATAAAAGTAGGAGGAATGGATCTCAATAATTATTCGGCGGTCGATCTGGCAAAATGGGTTACAAGTGTGAGTACACATTATCAGAATCCCGGACAGATTAGAGTGGAGGAGTTGGTTGGTTACGGTCGTTATCCTTTTACCGGACGCTTACATTTTTTAGAACTTGAGGATAAGACTCAAATTCAAAAAGCAATGAATACAATCGGGATCCAGCATTTAAAAGATAAATTTATTGAAGAACTAAGCGATGGAGAGCGTCAGAAAGTAATGTTAGCTTGTGCTATTGCTCAAAATACCCCGATGTTATTACTCGATGAGCCAAGTTCTCATTTAGATATTAGAAACAAGGTTGTAATAATGAATCTGATCAAAAAACTCGCAAGAGAAGATCATAAAAGCATTCTTTTTTCAACACATGATCTTTCTTTAGCAAGGAATGTAGCCTCTCGGATCTGGTTGGTAAACAATGGCATTATCGTAGACGAAGCAACTGAGTTGTTTTTTAATAATAAATCGTGGAAACCCTTATTAGAAGGGGTAGAGGGAGAATTGAACGATTGGTTGTAAAAAAAAACTAGTTTGAATAAACTTGTCTTAAGTAAAACTGATTGGGATTATGAAACATGAATTTCTGACCATTCAATTAACTGCATAAAGTGCAGATCCTACATCACATATCCATCACCGAACATCTTGCCTTTCCACTTCTTCTTTAAAGTCCAGAAAAGGATATTCTTTTTCGAGAAGATCTATTTTTTTAATACACTGCATTTTAAAATGTTGATAGGATTCATTTTCGGGATGCAAAGGTCGGTGTTCCAGCGATTGAGCAATGGCACTTATCCTAGTGTAAAGTGATCGTGTTTTTTCGTCGAAAAGATTAGTTTGAAAATAATTCCAGATATAATCGACAGCGATCTCGTTTGGATGAGCCATATCTTTTGCATAAAAACGATAATCTCTTAGATCGTCCTGCAGAAGTTCAAAGGAAGGAAAGTAATAAACTGAAGGAAACATTGATGACAGTTCATTTGCCGCGAGCAATAAAATCGCTTTTGATATATTATTTTCTATTAAACCTTCTCTTAAATGTTTTACCGGACTAACTGATAAAATGATCTTGATCTTGGGATTAAAGTGTAGTAATCTATTGATAAGATGTTGATACTGATCCACGATTTCAGTAACGCTACTTTTTACTTTTATAAAGCGTTTTGAAGGGATTTTATGGCAATTTGAAACGATCTTATTATCCTCATTTATCAAATGATAGCCAAAGGATGATCCCCAAGTGATATAACAATAATCTGCTGTTTTAAGACTTTTGATCCCTTCCTCAAATGCACTATTGATCGAGTTTAAAGTCACATTTAAATCGCTATGATTAAAAACCCCATGATGATCGAAGCTGATATAGCGATCATCTTCAAATACAAGCTCTTTTTCAGAATAGGTCTTAGCATCGATCAAACGCGAAATAACTCTTGAAATAACAAGGGGATGATAAAGAATTCCGAAGGGATTTAACTTTGTTGTGAATTTGGCCCTTCTTAATTTAGATCCAATATGCTCACTAAAGCATGATCCAATGAGAAAATGATGGGATGGATAAGTGATCTTAAAATCCCAGTTACCTTCCGGAAGTACCGTTCTGAAAATTTCCATAGGACGTTTTTACAAAACTAGGGAAATAAGCTATACCGCAGTTTTAAATTCCGAATTTTCGTGAAATGTGATTTCAGGATTATCGCTTCTTTCTAAATTGACTATCCAGGCAGACTGTGCTAAAAATACAGGATTATCATCTTTATCATATACGATATTGTTTTGTTTAATTCGAATAAACTCATTCAATTTCGATTTATTCGTTGTAGTTAACCAAAAGGCTTTATGATAATTAACAGGTTGAAATCTACATTTCGCCCCATATTCATGTTCTAATCGGTATTGGATCACATCGAATTGTAGTTCACCGACCGTTCCAATAATTTTTTGATTTCCAATCGATTTAGTGAATAATTGAGCGACTCCTTCATCGGTTAATTGGTGGATCCCTTTTTCCAATTGTTTTGATTTCATCGGGTCAGTATTTACTAATTCCTTGAAGATCTCGGGAGAGAAACTAGGTACTCCTTTATACATCAGATCTTCTTTTTCGGTTAGTGTATCTCCGATTTTAAAATTTCCACTATCGTACAGACCTACCACATCTCCGGGATAGGCAACATCGATAATGTTTTTTTCCTGAGCCATAAAACTCACAGGGTTATTAAAGCGAATATTCTTTTTGTTCCTGACATGGCGATAAAATTTATTTCGTTCAAATGTTCCGGAACAAATTCTAAGAAAGGCGATTCGATCGCGATGATTAGGGTCTAGATTGGCATGTATTTTAAATACAAAACCTGAAAATGCTTTTTCACTTGGTTCTACAATACGGCTAGCTGTTTCTCGAGCCTGAGGAATAGGAGAGATCTCTATAAAAGTATCGAGTAATTCTTTTACCCCAAAATTGTTTATCGCTGATCCAAAAAATACAGGAGCCAAAAGTCCATCGAGGTAATCTTTTTTCTTAAAAGGTTCATAAACCCCTTCAATTAACTCTACATTATCTACTAATTTTTGTGCTTCCTCTCCTAATAACTCTTCTAATCTGGGATCTTCTACGCTTGCAAATTTAATTTCATCTTCAGCAATTTCTGTTTTATTAGCAGAGAATAGATTCAGTGTATTGTCGTAAAGTTTAAATACTCCTTTAAAGCGATCTCCCATACCGATAGGCCAGGAGAGAGGACGCACATGAATGCTTAATTTTTCTTCTAATTCATCGAGTAGATCAAAGGGATCTTTTCCTTCGCGATCCAGTTTATTAATAAATATAATTACCGGTGTATTTCGCATTCTACACACCTCCATAAGACGTTCTGTTTGCGCTTCAACCCCTTTTTGGCAATCTACTACCAAGATCACCGAATCCACGGCTGTAAGGGTTCTGTAAGTATCTTCAGCAAAATCTTTATGACCGGGTGTATCAAGAATATTGATCTGTTTTCCGGAATATTCAAATCCCATAACAGAAGTAGCTACCGAGATCCCACGTTGCTTTTCGATCTCCATAAAATCGGAGGTAGCGGTTTTCTTGATCTTATTCGATTTCACCGCACCTGCTGTCTGGATCGCACCACCAAAAAGTAAAAACTTCTCCGTTAATGTAGTCTTACCCGCATCAGGGTGAGAAATAATGGCAAAAGTCCTTCTTTTTTCAATCTCCTTTTCTAACGACATATTTTTAATTCTATTAAGGGGCTGCAAAAGTAGAAAATCACAATGATTTATAAGAGAACTTAGTAAATATTAAAAATCCTCATTTGCTTATGAGTAAATAGAAATAGAAAAGTGAGACCTTCGCTACTGTTTATTTAGTCCCTCCGCCTTATATTTTTCTGTATAGCGTTCGTACAAAGCTTGCTGTTCACCATTTAAAACGATCTGTTTTCCATCGATAAAGGCTATCTGAATGTTATTAGTACGCATATCTAAGGCATCACCGGCAGAAACAAAAAGAGTGGCTCTTTTTCCTTTTTCAAGCGATCCCACTTCATTATCGATACCCAGTACTTTTGCAGTATTAAGAGTGATCATTTTTATTGCATCCTCTTTATCTACTCCATATGCTACTGCAGTTCCGGCATAGAATGGGAGGTTCCGACTTCTCATTACACTACCGCTATGAGCAATAGAAACCAAGACACCAGCTTCATTTAATAGATAGGCAAGTTGATAAGGAAGTGTAACATCCATATCATTATTATCCGGTAAACGATGCAAATTTTGAAGAATGACAGGAATTTGATTTTCGACTAGAAAAGGAGCTGCATCTATTGCGCCTGTGGAAGTTATTACTACGATTTTAAGTACACCGGATTGTTGAGCAAAACGAACCGATTCAATGATTTCTTTACTGCTTCCCACATTTATAAAGAGGGTCTTTTCTCCTGTAAACAGGCCTTTCATCGCTTCCAATTTCATATTACTTCTTTTTTTGGAAGATCTGCTATAAGCAATTGCATCATCAAAAAATGCTTTGAGTTCATTTACACTATTTGGATAGGATTTATTCGCTTCCTTTTTATAAGACCAGGTTTGTTTATCAAAATTCCAGCTAATTCTGTTTGGCCAGTTCATATGCACACCGATATCAGTTTTTAATACTGCATCTTCCCAATTCCATCCATCCATATTCATAGCAGAAGAAGTACCTGAAATACGCCCTCCACTTGGAGTAGTCTCTGCGATCAAAATTCCATTGAAGCGTAAAGTGGGAATGATCTTACTATCTGTATTATAGGCAATAAGGGAACGAATATTAGGGTTCATTTCTCCAACTTCGTTTTTATCGACACTTGCATCAACGGCACCTATTTCAGCTAATCCGACATCGGAATTAGGAAGGATAAATCCGGGATAAACATGTTGTCCGCTAATATCAATTATCGTATAATTTGATAGATCCTGATTTGATTTAGCATCAAGAACAAAAGTGATGATCCCATTGTCAAAACCAATAATAGCATTTTGGATTACTTCTCCATTTCCTAAATGCGCGATACCGCCACTTAAAACAACAGCTTCTTTTTGTTCACTTGCAGGTAGGGGAAGTTGAGCAAATGAAAATTGACTTAAAATGATAAAAGTGAGTGTAAATATAAATCGAGTCTTCATTTTATTAATCGTTATGTGTGCTTAAATCAATAGTTATGTCATCACAGTGGAAGGATCCTTTTCTACTTCCTTTTGATTTTTGACTTTTGCCACTTTCATTTTTCGCAGCATTCATTTTCTGAATCAGTCTGGCTCTTTCACTTAAGATCCATTCATTCATTTTTTTATCTTTCTGAGTATCGTAAAAAATAGTTCCATCAATGATGTTTGTTTCAACCTTAGCATAAATAGAAAGTGGATTTTCGCTCCAGATAACCACATCTGCATCTTTTCCCTCTTTTAAACTTCCCATATGATCATCGAGATGAAGTAAGATTGCAGGGTTCAATGTAACTGTTTTCCATGCTTCTTCTTCAGACAGACCACCATATTTGATTGTCTTTGCTGCTTCCTGGTTTAATCGTCGTCCCATTTCGGCATCATCTGAATTTATTGCTACTGTTATTCCAATATCATGCATTATAGCCGCATTGTAAGGGATTGCATAGCGAACTTCCCATTTATAAGCCCACCAATCAGAGAAAGTTGAGGCACCGACTCCATGTGCTTTCATCTTATCAGCTACTTTATAACCTTCGAGAATATGAGTAAAGGTATTGACTCTAAAATCAAATTGATCGGCAACCTTCATCAGCATATTTATTTCTGATTGCACATAGGAGTGACAGGATATAAAACGTTTTTCATTTAAGATTTCTACCATTGTTTCCATCGCCAGGTCACGCCTTGGCGCAATGGTTTTTTCTTTTTCTTTTTTAGAAAGAGCATTATAGCTTTTCCATTCATTTTCGTAGTCTAAGGCATTTGAAAAGGCATCCATATAAACTTGTTCTACGCCCATTCTGGATTGTGGAAACCTGGTGGAGTTAGGGTTATAGGATCGTTTAACATTTTCGCCTAAAGCAAATTTTATAAAAGGATCGGCGTCTTTAATTTTCATTCCTTCAGGATCGGAACCCCATCTCAGTTTGATAATCGCAGACTGCCCACCAATAGGGTTTGCAGAACCGTGTAGAATTTGCACAGCAGAAACACCGCCGGATAAGGCAGTGTAAATGTTATTATCGCTTGGATCAATTACATTTCCGATCTCAACCATACTTGAGTTAACCGCAAGATCATTGATCGAAGAAGCGGCAATATGCGAATGCTCATCAATTATTCCACTTGTTACATGTTTTCCTTCAGCATTATAAACAATAGCTCCCTCATAGCTTAAATCTTTTCCGATCTTAGAAATTTTTCCGTCAATCAATAAAAGATCATAATTTTCGATGATCCCTCTATCTTCATTTGTCCAAAGGGTAGCATTTTTAATTAGGATGCTTTCGGCTTGTGGTATTTCAATATTACCATGAGCTGCAAATGGATAGATTACTGGACCTAATTCAATAGGTTTTTCTGCTACAATTTCCTTTTCAGGTTTTTCTTTTTCCTTACTTAATTCACTTTCGAATAATGCCGTCCATTCTATCCAAGTACCGTCGATAAGCTGACCTTTTCCCATCCAACCTTTTTCCATTTTCCATCCTGATAAGCGGATTGACCCACTTTCTTCTTCTGGGCTAAATGACATTTCAATCAACGATACTTCAAATTTCGCATTCAATTCGATTTTTGTACTATCATTTACTATGATTTGCGCTTTTTGTGATCCTGCTTCTCCTTTCACTTCCATTGAATATTCAGCATCACCTACTTTTAATTTGTATTTCCCGGCGAAATCAGGAAAACTCAATTCTTTAAGGATAAACCTTTTTCCTTGTACCCAATTTTCTAGAATTTGTGATTTCTCATCAAAAATGGGTTTAGAAGTGATCAAAAAATTTGCAATTTTACCAGTGCTTAAACTGCCTAATCTATCCTCTTCATTAATCATGGAAGCAGGAGTTAAGGTTAGCGCTTTTAGTGCATCTTCTTTCGAAAGTCCGTATTCGATCGCTTTTCTAATATTTGGAAGAAAGTCATCGACGGATTTAAGCCCTGATGCAGTAAAAGAAAAAGGAATTCCATTTTTCGCTAAAATTGAGGGATTTGTTGGAGCTAATTCCCAATGTTTCATTTCTTCAAGTGAAACTTCACTGGCATCTAATGGATCCTTAACATCGTATGCTTCAGGGAAATTTACAGGAATAATTAATGAAGCGCCAGTTGCTTTCACATCATTTATTCGCTGATATTCATTTCCTCCACCTTTAATAATATATTGAACTCCGAATTCATCTCCGAGTTTATCTGCTCTTAGAATCTCTAGCCAACCATCGGTATCAAAAATTTGAGGAAGATCTTGTGAGGTATTCCAGGCTTCCAGTGAAAGGTCAATAAATGGCGGTGGAGATTGAGACGCATACCAGCTGGCATTAATATAAGTTTGTTCTAATACAGAAATATATCCCATTTGTGAAATTGGATAAAGTTGGTTTGAACTTCCTTTTGTAAATGAATAATTTGCAGATGCATGATCATTGATCATCACATCATTATCGCTCTTAGTTCCTAGTGTTACTATAGCTGATGTTCCCCTTGCTAATCCATCTTCTCTGAACAAAAGAACCGTACCAAAACCTTTTTCTCTGAGCACTTTGGCTTTTTCATTATCGATAGAAAAATGTGCAGCGGCATTAAATTCAGATTTTATCGCTTCGTTTCCATTATAAGCTCCTTTCGATAATGAAGTATATTGTTCCGATTTAGCAAAAACATTTTCCTCTGAACCTTTTTTTTCTTTTGTAAGACCATAATGTGTATAAAGATCAATAAAAGAAGGGTAGATATAATTTCCTTTTAGATCGATTACAATATATCCTACAGGAATAGCTATTCTTTGTCCAACAGCAAGAATTTCATCTCCATTTATAAGGAGGGTAGCATTTTCGAGGGTGTTTTGATAATCGACAACAATGATCCCATTGGTAAAAGCATACATTTCTTCTCGATGATCACTTATATCATTTGTCGGAAAAAGTGATTGAGACACTCCATTCAGAATACTTCCTAAAATAATAAAACTGCTTAAAATAATTCCTTTCATTATTATCAACTTAGATTGGGTGGAAAAATAGGGATAAGTTTTTATTAATGGAAAAATGAAAATCGGGTAGGGCTTTACTGGAAGTCTATTTTAAATTATTAGGAACTAATTCAGACAACGCATAACATTTCGTTTCGTTAAAGAGTTAGAAACAGAAAATATTAGTAGGATAATTATAAAAAATATTAAAGTAATATTGCATGCGAAAAATGAATATAATGAAAGGATTAAAAAGAATATTTACAGGGCTTATTTTTTCAGGGATAGGTTTATTATTTATCACTTTAAGTTCATGCAAGGATGATGTTGTATGTGCATACCCAGATCTTACAGGAGGAGACATCAATGGAAATGTCTTACTTTTTGACGATGATAAAAATCCCATGGACAGAAATGGAATGGAAGTTTCGATAGTAGGAACGATTCCTTTAATTTTTGATACTACTGATGCAGACGGAAATTTTACATTAGCGGATATAGATTTTGGAGACTATAGCTTAGCTTATTCTAAGGAAGGCTATGGAACTTATATAGCAGCAGTAGCGCATAATAATGATGATTGTGAGCTCGTTACTAATATGCCTCAATTTTATCTGGGACAAAAATCAACGACATCAGTACTCAGTTTAATCGCTCAAGAAATTGCTGCTCATGTAGAGATAGATTTAACCATCAGTCCTGCAGGAACTCCCGAGACGCCTAGATATGTTCGCTTATTTTTCAAAAAACAAAGTGATGTGAGCAGTTCCTCATATGATTTTAAATCCGAATTAATGATTGTTGAGTCTAATGCTTTGAATGTTATTTTAGCGATTGTAGAATTCAGTCAAATGGGCTTCGTAAGTGGCGATCTAATTTATGTAAAGGCTTATGGTGATTCTTATTATAGCAATGAGTATTACAATTTTTTACAAGACAGGTTTGTATTTCCAAATACCAATATTATATCTCCACCAAATGGTGAATTTATTATTCCTTAAATAAAATGAGGAATTAAAAAGGTCCCATTTCGGGACCTTTTTTTTTAAAATAACCTAAAACCGACACTTAGTATCCATTGATTAGGACGTGTATCAGGGCTATAAGTAATTTCTTTACCCGGTACATTCACATTGTTATTATGATAAGTTTCGAATGAGCCTTCGTATTTAAGATCGACAAGGATTCGCCATATATCAATTCCGATACCCGCTTGATAACCCCAAACTACATTCTTTATATTTTCTGTTACATCCTGTTCAATATTTCCGGAATCAGCATTGGCACCTAATAATATTCCAGCATAAGGACCGGCATTGATTCGCATTATCTTTAAAAATTTCACTCCAAAATTTAGTGGAATATCTAAGCGATTGTATTGTAAATTCCAGATCTCACCTAGGTTTGTTCCGTTGCTTAAATTTATTTGTCCACCGCTAGAAGTAAAAAGTACTTCAGGCATGATTACAAACTTCTTCTTTATGATAATTTGAGAAAAGAACCCTAAATGATAACCGTAATTTTGATCACCGGTAGTAATTTTAATTCCTTCAACTGTTTCATTAATTTTTACTTGAGAAGAAGATAAGCCGCCTCTAAGTCCAACATGAAATTGCGAAAAAGCGGTAAAGGTTGATATAGTTAGGATTATACTTAATGCTATTTTTTTCATCGTCGTTGTTTTTCGGGTTTTCAATTCTTTTGAAAGAATTATGCCAAAAGTAAGTTTCAATCCTTATCATAAACTTAAAGTGGCTGGAATTATTGCAACACACTTTGTTAATAAGCTTCTAAATTGAAGGAAAGGAATAAGCACATGTATGCAAAACTAAGTAGAAAATGGGATATAGATTTAGCTCTAAGGAAAAAAGAGAACGACCGCAGTATGTGCAGTCGTTCATCAATCAAAAGGGGAAAAATTATTTTAATGGTTCAAAATGAGCTGTAAAATGTCTTAAAAACTCTGGTTCATAAGTGATTTTAAAACCTTTCGAATTTTTCACTCTTTTTTGGACCTCAGCAAACACTTCAATTACATATTCGATATGGCTTTGTGTATACACTCTTCTTGGAATAGCTAAACGGACTAATTCCATCTCAGCTGGAATGAGTTTTTTATTCTCATCGTATTTACCAAACATTACAGAACCTATTTCAACCGATCGAATTCCGCCTACTAAGTATAGCTCAGCAGCTAAGGTTTGACCTGGATATTGATCAACCGGAATATGAGGATACATTTCTTTAGCATCGATATAGACCGCATGACCTCCAATAGGAAGCATAAGTGGAATTCCCATTTCACTAAGTTTATTTCCAAGATAGGCCGTGCTTCGGATACGATAATGTAAATAGTCGGCATCAAATACTTCTTCTAATCCAATAGCAATCGCTTCCATATCACGCCCTGATAAGCCACCATAGGTAGTAAAACCTTCGGTAATGATCAGTAGGTTTTTGCATTCATTGGCAAGCTTTTCATCTTTTAGACTGAGAAATCCACCCATATTTACGAGGGCATCTTTTTTAGCACTCATTACCGCTCCGTCTGCAAAAGACATCATTTCTTGTGCGATTGCTTTGTAGCTTATATTTTCATAGGCCTTTTCGCGCTGTTTTACGAAGTATGAATTCTCTGCAATTCTACACATGTCCTGTAAATAAAGAACACCGTATTTATGACAGATCTCACCAACTTCACGAGCATTCTGCATACTCACCGGCTGTCCGCCACCACTATTATTTGTGATTGTAAGAATAACGGCTCCAATATTTTCAGAACCATATTTCAAAATAAGTTCCTCAAGTTTTTTTACATCCATATTTCCTTTAAAAGGGTGAATTAATTTTGGATGTTTTCCTTCTTCAATAGGAATATCGATAGCATTGGAACCTGAAAACTCAATATTTGCTCTTGTAGTATCAAAATGGGTATTAGAAATAAAGGTTTTTCCTTTTCCACCAAGCAAAGAATAAATTATTCTTTCTGCCGCTCTTCCTTGATGGGTCGGCAGGACATAATTCATTCCTGTTAATTCCCGAACCGTTTTTTCCATTCTTTTCCATGAGCGTGAACCTGCGTAAGATTCATCTCCATCGATGATTCCGGCCCACTGACTGGCGCTCATTGCAGAAGTTCCGGAGTCGGTAAGAAAATCGATAATTACCTGATCAGAATCTAATAGAAAAGTATTGTGATGAGCCTTTTTTAAAAAGTCAATTCGTTCTAATTCAGTACTCATGGTGATAGGTTCCACCATTTTAATTTTAAAAGGTTCAATAATGGTTTTGATAGCCATAATTATTATTTAATTTTTTTAAATCTAGCTTGGAAAAATCTTAAATATTCAGGTTCATAAACCATTTCAAGACCTTTGATCTCATCTCTGTTTTCATAAACTTCGCATACCGACTCACAAATTACGTCCATATGTGATTGTGTATATACTCTTCGGGGAATAGTCAATCGAACCAGTTCTAATTTTGGATATCGATTTTCACCAGTAACAGGGTCTCTACCAGATGAAACAACTCCTCTTTCCATTGTTCTTACACCCGAGTCGATATAAAT
>JAHECK010000009.1 GCA_024641785.1 Flavobacteriales bacterium
GTGCGAGTTGTACTCCAACTGTTAATGGTCTTTTAGGAAATTCTGTGTTCGGTTCTGAACTTAAAGCTAGTAATACCAGCAATGATTTCGCCTTGCTTGAACTTGATAATGCTCCCCCCTACGATTATGATGTGTACTATTCCGGTTGGAGCCGTTCCACTTTACTTATCAGTTCGACTACAGGGATCCATCATCCAAGTGGTGATGTGATGAAGATCAGCAAAGATGATAATTCACCGGTATTAACTGCTTATCTGGGAGGGATAGGTAGCGATTATTGGAAGGTAGTAGACTGGGATCTTGGAACAACAGAAGGAGGGTCTTCGGGTTCGCCTCTGTATAATCCATCGGGAAGAATTATTGGTCAGTTAAGAGGCGGGCAAGCGGCATGCTCGAATGACCTTCCGGATTACTATGGTGCTTTTTATAAGTCATGGGATAACGGAGTAGTTGCATCTGAAAGACTTATGGACTGGCTGGATCCTACAGGAAGTGATCCCACAAATTTAAATGGGATCAATTTAAATGATGTAGGAATCATAGAAGGTTCAGTTTCGCTTGATTTCACCCTATTTCCAAATCCGGCAAGAGAAGAAGTGAACATCCTTTTCCCTAAAGAAGTAAGTATTGAGAAAATACTTATAAATGATCTTTCGGGTCGGCAACTCATTCACTTATCGATCCAGCAAAATCTCAGTGAGTATAAAGTCGATTTGAAAGGATTAGCGAAAGGGGCGTATCAACTGATTTTGATCAGCGCTGAGAATAGCTCTTCGAGAATCATTATCATTGAGTAAAAAATTGTATAGCCTTAAGCATACGATTTATTCATTTCTCAAGTTAATAGCTGTGGAATATTTTACTTCTTTGTCATGGCCTTATTCTATATTTCCAAGTATTAATAAAATTAAAGAAGTAAAAAAGCATTTATTTTGCATCTTATTGAGCATTAATTTAAGTAGAACACTATAATGAAAAAGAGAATCCTATTAGGTATATTTTTAAGTTTTATTTCTTTTATCACTTTTGCTCAAGAGATAAACCAGTTAGATGCAAATGGCAAAAAGCAAGGAAGCTGGAAAAAGTATTATCCCAGCAATGATGGCCTCTTTTATGAAGGGCAATTTAAAGATGATCAACCTGTCGGCGTTTTCAAACACTACTATGAAGAAGGCTCACTTAAATCGATCACTACTTATGGAGAGCAAGTAAAATCTGAAGTATTTTATCCAAATGGTCAGCTAATGGCTGTAGGGAATTTTAAACAGCAACTTAAAGATAGTACCTGGTTATATTTTGATAAAAGTGGATGGATGAGCTTGCAAGAAAGTTATATAAAAGGGAAAAGGCAAGGCCCTTCTACTTCTTATTATCCTACCGGAGCAATTGCAGTAGAGCAGTTTTTTAATGAAGATCTTGAAACTGGAAAATTTGTACAATTTTATGCAAATGGGAAAAAAGAGGCCGAAGGAATGCAACTCAGTGGGAATTATAATGGGGATTACATTTATTATTACAATAGTGGTAAAAAGATGTATAAAGGAGAATTTATCTTAGGAAAGAGAAATGGAATTTGGGTTTTTTATAATGAAGATGGATCGATCTCAAGCATAATCCATTATAAAAATGGAATTACTTTAAAGGAGGAGCCCATTAATGGTGAATTTATACGCTATTTTGACAGTGGACTTCCTAAGAGTATTTATCATTATAAGGATGGAAAGATGGACGGTCCTTTTATAGAATATTTTGACAAAGGAGAAAAGGTATTGGTGCCAAGAGTTAAAACCGATTCCTATGAGCCAGACGAACTTGAAGAAGTTTTAGAAGGACAGCAAATAAAGCAAAAAGGAAACTATAAAAATGGCTTAAAAGTAGGTGAGGAGCTTTTCTTTGATGAAGACGGAAAACTTTTAAAGAAAGAAATGTATTCTAATCAAAAATAATGCTTAAAAAAGGGGGGATTTTATTGCTTTTACTTCTGAGTATTCTGGGATGCAAAAAAGAAGCGATCGATACTCCCGAACTCTATAATGCTCATGATTATTTTCCATTAAAAGAAGGTGAATATTGGATTCATCATGTGAATTTCATTACAATTGATGCAGCTGTGGATGTATATGATAGTCTCGAGATGGAGATCAAAACAAAATTTGCAGGCCTTGATACTAGCCTAGATCAATATGTTTTAAATCGATATTTTAGATTGGATTCACTGGATGAATGGAGTGATTATGACCAGGTTATGGTTTCATGGGAAGGCCAATCTTTTTTTTGGTTTGAGAACAATTATCGCTTCTTAAAGTTGACTGATCCTGTATTCGAAGGAAAGTCTTGGGATGGTAATAGTTATAATATTTTGGATGTTTCAGATTATTTTTATTCAGCTTTGAACACTACCTTTGAAATAGATGGTATTTTATATACATCGACTATCCGAGTGGATAAGCGAAATATAAATAATGCTATCCAAAAGAGTAGCGCTTATGAAGTTTTTGCTAGTGGCATCGGCTCTATTTATGAATATGATTCGGATTTTTCATATCAGGCCGGAATGCTTAGCTATGGAAACAGCAAAGAATCAAAGCTTATTAAATTCGATATAGAATGAAAAATTTTGTGTTATTTATTTTATCTGTTATAATTTTTTCTAGTCTAATGGGGCAGACGGCACCTGATAAATACTGGGTTCAGTTTACCGATAAAAACGACAGCCCGTATTCAATTGATAATCCTATTGAATTTCTATCTCAAAAATCAATTGATAGAAGGAGTGCTCAGAATATTGAAATTACTGAACAAGATCTTCCGGTAAACCAAGATTACATCGATCAAGTGCTTGCAATTGGTAATATTAGTCTCTTATTAAAATCAAAATGGTTCAATTCCATTACAATTTATACAGCTGATCCTGATCTAATTGATCTGATCGAACAATTAAGTATTGTCAGTCAGGTAAAATCGGTAGAAAAATATAAGAAAGGAAAATACGAAGAAGAGGAGATAATTGCCTTTCAGAAAGAGTTTAATCCATTAGATTATGGAACTTCCTATGATCAGCTTGAGGAAATAAATGGGGAAGCACTTCATGAAAATGATTTTTTAGGGGAGGATATGCTGATATTCGTATGTGATGGAGGTTTTACTAATCTGGATATTGTTGATGCTTTCAACCATCTATTCGATGATAACCGTATTGTTGGGACTCATGATTTTGTTGATGGCGATGATTTTGTATATCAAGGAAGCAGTCACGGTACTTCTGTTATGGGAACAATGGCAGGAATCATTCCTAATGAATTAAAAGGAACGGCTCCCTCTGCTTCTTATTTTTTAGCCAGAACAGAGAATACGGCAAGTGAATATGAAATTGAAGAAGATAACTGGATCTCTGCTGCAGAACTTGCAGATAGTATCGGAGCAGATGTAATAACAACTTCTTTAAGTTATACCACTTTTGATGACTCAACTCAGGATCATAGCTATGAGGATCTGGATGGTCAAACCACTCGAATAGCAATAGGAGCTGGAATTGCCGCTCAAAAAGGGATGCTTATTGTTGTAAGTGCAGGAAACTATTTTCAACAAGCCTGGCATTACATAGGTTCACCTGCTGATGCGATTGATATTTTGGCCATTGGTGCAATTACTTCTGATAGTACACATTCTTCTTTTAGTTCGGCAGGGCCTTCAGCAGATGGGCGGGTTAAACCCGATATTGTAGCCCGTGGTTCTGCAGCTGCTACTGCAAATACAGGTAATAATGGTGTTTCTTATGTTAATGGAACTTCATTTTCAGGTCCTATCATTGCCGGGATCTCTGCTTGTTTATGGCAGGCATATCCGAGTGCAACTTCTTTGGAAATAAGAGAAGCGATCATTCAGAGTGCACATCAATATACTAATCCCGATGAGCTAATGGGTTATGGTATTCCGAATTATGGAAACGCGATGGTCTATCTTCAAAATACCCTTGGGATTCCACCTATGCAAAAACCCATCTCAAGTATCGTTCAGCGAGTTTATCCAAATCCATTTATAGATAATGTGAGTATAGAACTCAGAGCTCCAAATGGAGGCTATGACGAAGGGACCATCACTCTATATAATGCAAGTGGGGTGAGAGTATATAAAAGCAATTTGATATTAGAAGGAAAAGCAATAGTAAAAGTGAATATTACTACGATCAACTTAGCTTCAGGGGTGTATTATTTAGAATATGAGGGGATGAATAATAAAGAGACAATCAAACTGGTACATCTATAAAACAACAAAGCGTTTCGAATGAAACGCTTTGTCGATAACCTCAATGTCAATTAATGTTTTTTGTCTACTTATTATTTTCGACAATAAACACCATAAACCTTTTAACCTGCCTCTAAATTAATCGCTTTATTAATACTTTTCTAAGCTATTTTTTTTTCGGTTTGAATTTTTTAATTAACGGTTGATAATTCGCATCTTTGGTTTTAAACGTGTAATAAATACTCATTTGAACAACTTCATCAATTAATTCGTATAAAAATCTTTAAAAATGTCAATAAATAATTCTATTAGTAAAGCATAATTATAAATTTGGTGCACAAATCATGAACATATGGAAAATTTGAATTTGAATATGCAAACTTTAATCATTATTGGAGCTTCTATTTTACTCGTATTAGTGGTACTTATCGTATTGGTAAGAAGAAGAAAGAAAAATGGTCCTGCTAAAAAAGCGAGAGAAAAGTCAATAAAAATTGAAGGTAAAAAATATCAAGGGAATGAACCTTCAGAAGAAGAAATGGAAGGGGCACCTAAATTATTACTTGAAAAATTTGATGACGGAGCGCGTTCATTGTCATTTCGGTTTAAAATTAAGGGAGGAAAAATTAAACTTGACGAGATCGATCCATATGATAATCCTTGGATTAAAATATTGAACTATAATGATCTAGTTGGTCAAGTGAGATCAGATGGAGACTTATTGCATGTTTATATGGAACGGAAAGATCGTAAACGTATGTCTGTTGATGAAAATGTTACGATCAGTATTGTCTATAGAGAATTTAAAGGAAAGCAATGGATCCAACAGATAAAATATACTTCTATGGGTGGGGCGAAAATGACTGCTCTTAAAACATTAAATTAAAATAAAATTATTCTTTAAACTTAAAGCCCGGCACATTCTTGTTCCGGGCTTTGTTTTTTACGTTTCATCTCCTTGCAACTAGACCGAAAGTTCTATTTTTGTAGCCTTATCATTATTCCTTTTTATGCGTATATCTTATAATTGGTTAAAAGAGTATATCAAAACTGAGCTTAGTCCTGAAGAAGTTGGAAAACGACTTACTGATTCCGGGCTTGAAGTGGAAGCAATTGAAGAAATTGAATCTGTTAAAGGTGGCTTGAAAGGACTGTTTATAGGAGAGATCCTTGAGAAAAAACAACATCCCAATGCCGACCGCTTAAGTTTAACTAAAGTAGATATAGGTCATGATGTACTCGATATTGTTTGCGGTGCGGATAATGTGGCGGCCGGACAAAAGGTTGTCGTTGCAGTAGTTGGAACCACTATTTATCCGATTGAAGGGGATGCGATCCAAATTAAAAAAGGAAAGATCAGAGGTGAAGTTTCTTTGGGAATGATCTGTGCTGAAGATGAAATTGGTTTAGGAAAGAATCACGATGGGATCATGATTCTTGATAAAAAAGCTAAAGTAGGAAGTGAAGCAGCCGATTATTTTGAAATAGAAAGTGATTATGCGATCGAAATCGGATTAACACCTAACAGAACAGATGGAATGTCTCATGTTGGGGTAGCCCGAGATTTGGCTGCTGTAATATCATTGGAGGATAAAAAAGTAAATAAGATCACCTGGCCGGATGTTGGTAAATTCAAAAGTGATAATAGCAATGCCAATATCAAAGTTAAAGTCGACAATAGTGAAGCTTGTCCTCGATATGCCGGATTACGATTAAGTAATGTAAAGGTAAAACCATCTCCTGACTGGCTTCAAAATCGTTTGCGAACCATTGGTCTTGCACCAATAAATAATATAGTAGACATTACAAACTATGTGTTGCATGAGTTGGGACAGCCCCTTCATGCCTTCGATGCAAGTAAAATTAAAGGGAATACAGTAAATGTAAGAACACTTCCTCAAAAAACTTCTTTTATTAGCCTGGATGGAAAAGAGCGGAAATTAGATACCCGAGATCTGATGATATGTGATAGCGAAAAGGGGATGTGTATTGCAGGTGTTTTTGGTGGACAGGATTCTGGGGTAAGTGAAAAAACGACTGAAATTTTTCTTGAAAGTGCCTATTTTAATCCGGTATGGGTTAGGAAAACAGCAAAACGACATATTTTAAATACAGATGCTTCTTTTCGTTTTGAGAGAGGGGTGGACCCGGAAATGACCGTTTTCGCGCTTAAAAGAGCTGCGCTTTTAATGAAAAGTATTGCCGGAGCTGAAATCAGTTCAGAGATCATCGATATTTATCCTGTTAAAATACTTCCCTTTCAAGTTGAGTTCAACAAAAAGAAGTGCGATCGCTTGATCGGTAAAGATATTGATGCAGCTACGATTCGTTTTATCTTTAATTCACTTGATATTAAAATACTTAAGGAGAATAAGGATGCATGGTTAGTTGAGGTTCCTGCTTATCGTGCAGATGTTACCAGAGAAGCCGATCTGATCGAAGAGATCTTAAGAATTTACGGTTTTAATAATGTTGAGGTTCCTGAGAAGATCCATGCTTCATTATCCTATTCTAATAAGATCGAACCTGAAAAAATACGAAGACACGTTTCTACATTTCTTGTATCCAGAGGCTTTAATGAAATGATGTCGAATTCATTGATCAGTGACCGATATGTTGTTGAAAGTAAAATAGAACAACTTCCTGAAAGTGGGCAGATCAGGATTGTAAATCCACTAAGTTCTGACTTAAATGTAATGCGTCAATCTTTGATCTTTAATGGGTTGGAGGCTATTTCTTATAACCAAAATAGACAGCAATCAGACCTTTCTTTATTTGAATTTGGAAACGTCTATAAATTAAAGGACTCATTTTCTGAAAATTTTAGATTAGCGCTTTATCTGACCGGTTCAACATTGGCAAATAATTGGAGAAAACCTTCAACTGCTTATACTTTTTTCGATATTAAAGGGGAAGTGAATGCATTGCTAAAGAATTTCGGATTGTTCCAAGAAGTTAGAATGGATACAAGTGATTGGGGTATTTTTGAGGAAGGTATTAAGTACTCTATAAATAAGGATGAAATTGTTCATTTTGGATGGATCAATGAAGAGCTTCAGAAACAGTTTGATATTAAGGACAAAGTATATTATGCTGATTTTAATTGGGATCTGGTATTAGCTCATTTGAAGGCTGATCCGATAAAATTCAAGGAATTATCTAAATTCCCATCTGTGAGAAGAGATCTCTCATTGCTATTGGATGTGGATGTAAAATTCAGTTCTATTTATGAGATCGCTTATAAAGTTGAACGAAAGCTATTAAAATCGGTCGAATTATTTGATGTATATGAAGGGAAGAATCTTGAAGTGGGTAAAAAATCCTATGCTGTGAGTTTCGTACTTCAGGATAGTTTAAAAACACTCAATGATAATACGATTGATAAAGTCATGAAAAGAATGATTCAAGAACTTGAAAAGGAACTTGGAGTTAAACTGCGTTAATCTTTATTCCGACTAAGTTTTAATAATATTGGAAGGTGGTCAGAATAACCACCGTAATAATTATCGCCTCCATAGCTTCGTGAAGGAGAAGAAACGCCTTTTTTATCAGTATAAAGCATCCAGTCTTTTTTGACGATAATATAACTTTGATCATCCACACTAAGTCCTGTTTTTCCATAAAGATTCGCACTTACGATAAACTGATCCAGCGTTCCCCAGTCTCCTTTATAAAAATAACTTCCTTGTCCTGCTTCATTTATTGTCCAGGCAAGATTGATGAGTTCATTTGGATCTTCGCCTACTTGTTTATTTGCAGCTAGCACAACGTATAAACTTGAATCAGAGGGGTAATCATTAAAATCTCCCATGATAATAATTTTAGGATTGAGATCTGCTTTTTGAATAGAATCAACCGCGTTCCTCAAAATTGCTGCTGTAAATGCTCTTTTTGGATCACTTATTTCTTTACCTCCATATCTTGAAGGCCAATGATTTACAAATACATGAACGGTGTCATTATAAAGAAGTCCTTTACTGTATAAAATATCTCTGGTATTTGTTCTGTTTCCGGGAAGGTCGACAAAAATAAACTGAGTATTTAATGGTTTAAATGATGGGCCGTATACTAATGCAACATCAATTCCTCTTTGATCCGGACTTTCTTTATGAAGTATAGAATAGTTTTCATTTTTTAAAGAAGAGGTATTGATCAGATCTTCCACAACAGCTCTGTTTTCAATTTCAGATATTCCGATCAGATCCGGGAAGTAACCGGAATCGGCGCTTATAATTACCTTCGAAAGTTTCGAAAGTTTATCAAAATAGCGTTCTGTATTCCATTTTTTATCACTCTGAGGGGTGTATTCTGCATCGCTTTTTCCTTCGGCATCAAGTGTATCGAATAAGTTCTCTACATTATAAAATAAGATTCGGGCATAATCCTTTTCAGTTATTTTTTTATTTTGTTTTTGAGAAGAGCAAGAGTAGATTAGCGCACTTAGGCTGATAAAGAGGAAAAAAGATATATTTTTCATTTGAATTGAAAATAAATAGCTTCATAGCTAATGAAGCTTAATGTATTTTTGTGACTTCTTTCTTTTTGAAAGGAGGTTCGAAAGGTACAAAAGAAGTACTTTTAATTGGAGAAATTAAAGTTATAAATGATGATGTTTAAAGCAGGAGATCTAGTTTCGATAATTGATGATAATATTCAGGGATGGGTTGTTAAGGTAAAGCCAAATGATGTTGTTGTTGTGGCAGATGAGGATGGATTTGAAATGGAATATGAAAAAAGAGAACTTATCATTATTGAAGAAGACAGTGATGATGAGCATAATTTAGAGTATGAAAAATCACTTGATTCAGGAAATATTGATAAAGATAGCGTTCGAAGGATATTAAATCCTGTGAAGCACAAAAAAGACGTTGTTGAAGTAGATCTGCATATTGAGGAATTAGTGGAAGATCATAGAGGTTGGACAAATGCAGAGATCATTGAATGTCAACTTGATAAATTTGAAAATGTATTAAATGCTGCCTTCCAAACTAGGAAAAGAAAAATGGTAGTCATTCATGGAAGAGGAGATGGAATATTGCGTTCTGAAATTCGAAAAAAGCTTCAGGATTATCCCGGGATTGAAGTGCACGATGCTTCATATAAAACTTACGGACAGGGAGCCACAGAGATATTATTGCACAAGTAAATTTGCGGAGCTACCTTTGCGGCGGTTCAACCGATTACTCTATCGCGGGCTGACGGGAACGTCGGCACGAGGAAAGTCCGGGCAGCAAAGGGTAGCGTACTTCCTAACTGGAAGGATTTTGATGGGGCGACTCATCAGGGTACAGAAAGTGCTACAGAGATTTAAACATCCTGACAAGCGCAAGCTTTCAGGTTAAGGTGAAAAGGTGAGGTAAGAGCTCACCAGTAGTTCTGGCGACAGACTAGCTAGGTAAACCTTACGCGATGAAAGACCATGTAAACCCTGAATTCCGACGAGTTCGGAATACATTGCGACCCGTAATGTACCACAGGGAGGGTAGGTTGATTGATCCTGACGGTGACGTCAGGGCTAGATAAATGATAGGGCACGACAGAACCCGGCTTATCGATCGGTTGAACTTTTTTACAATAAAAACTCAGACACCCTGCCAGCGTTTAAACGCTGACAGGGTGTCTGAGTTTTTTTATAAATATAAATTCTTATCTAGATTCAACCATTCTAAAGTCGAATTACAATAAATATCTTCAACTACCTCATCCGAAAGTCCCATTTTTTGAATATAAGCCCCAATTTCAAGATCACCTAAAGGAAAAGGATAATCGCTTCCAAGAGTCACTCTTTTCGAACCTTGTAGTTTTAAAATGTACTCTAATAACATCGGATCATGCGTAATGGAATCGACCCAAAATCTACCAATATATTCTCTTGGATTAACCGGATTATCAATTGCAACCAGATCAGGTCGGCAATTAAAGCCATGTTCTATCCTCCCCATTGTTGTTAAAAGACTTCCGCCCGCATGGGAAAAATTAACACGTAGTTTCGGAAATTTATCAAAGATACCACCGAAGATCATTGAAGTAGCTGCTCTTGTTGTTTCAGCAGGCATTCCTACCAGCCAGGGCAGCCAATAGCGCTTTATTTTATCGAAACCCATCATATTCCATGGATGGATCATCACCGCCATATCCAAAGCTTCACAGGCTTCCCAAATTGGGTAAAACTCTTCTTCATTCAGATTCTTATCATTGATATTACTACCGATTTGAATACCGGGGAAACCCAATTCTTTTTTTATTCTTTCCAGCTCTTTAATCGCTAGATCAGGTGCCTGCATTGGCAGGGTTCCCAGTCCAATGTAGTTCTTAGGATACTTATGCGTAGTCTCTGCGATATCATCGTTTAAAAATTGTGAAACAGCTAGGCCATCATTCGCTTTTGCGAAATAAGAAAACATTACCGGAATTGTACAAACCACTTGTACTTGTGTGTCAAATTTCGAATACTCTTCAATTCGTTCCTTTGGATCCCAGCAATTAGATTTTATTTCCCTAAAGAATTTTTCTCCTTGCATCATATCAGCAAAACCGGGTCTTTTATGGACCATTTGAATAAAATCTCCATATCCAAATTTGGCTGCAAAATCAGGCAGTCTTTCAGGAAAAATATGGGTATGCATATCGATTTTTAACATGTTGTTTTAATTGGAAGAGCGAAGATAAAAATTATTAGAGGATAATTGGGATGCGTAATTATTCAAGATTCCCGGATACTTATTTTAAACTTTAAAAATACTGGCATTGACATAAACTTGCTTTATTAGCTAGTTGAAAATTTATTCTGTATGTCCCCCTGAGCTTGTCTAAGGGCGTTGAACTACCCTTCGACAAGCTCAGGGGGACATGTTATTTTATTATTTTATGTTGAAGAAATTTTGGAAAGAAATTTTTATTCAAGCATTTATAACTCAAATGAGAACTTCCTTCTGATCCACACTCCAAGCTTCAGGTTTAGCATCAAAAAGCGTTTTTGTATATGCCCATACTTCTTTAAACAGGTCAGAATTTCGATAATTTTCAAGGTCTTCGTTCCTGGTCCAATAACTATAAGTGAAATAAATTGTCGGATCCGTTTTATCGTGTAATAGTTCTAATCGTTGGCAACCCGGGAAGGCTCTGATCTTATCTTTATTATTATCGAAATTAGCTTCAAAAGCAATGCAATGCTCTTTTTTAAATTTCATTTTCACTATTCGAATAAACATGGGCTATTTAAATTCAACTCGAATGATATCGTTCAGTTTTATTCCAAATAATTTATTTGCTCCGCCTCCAGAACCTTCTACTCCTTTGTTAATAGCTATTTCAAGAAAATTTCCTGCTCCAAAAATGGCAAGTTTTTCACCTGGAGGAACTTCATTATAGGATTTACAGATTTTATTGATTCCATAACTCTCGCCTCTAAAAAAGATCGTAAAATCTCTGTTATCTCTCACTTTATCAAAAAGCGTCTTATCAATATTTGTCATCACGTTCCCATATCCATCAATAAAAATGACAGTCCCTTTTATTAACTCTTCCTCAACTACTGGTCGAAAAGCAACTCTCATTCTAATTTTATCAATTCGCTCGCCTATTTCTTCAAGTTTTGCTCCTTTAGCAAGCAATGATGCTGCCCATACAAAGATCGATTTAGATGGGAATGTAGAAGATCCGATATTTTCAGGAGGTGTTAATTTCCAAATTTGATCCGGAACTTCATCAAATAATAGAGAAAACATACCATTATCATTCCCAATAAAATACTGCCCGGATTTAAAAATGACAATATGATTTGAATTTAAACTTGGCTCAGGATCAACACTAATAATATGAATCGTGTTTTCGGGAAAATCAGGATAGGTATTTTTTACGATAAAAGCAGCTTGTGCAATATCGAAAGGCATAATATGATGTGAAATATCAACTATCTTTGCATCGGGAAGGGCCTTATAAATTGAACCTTTGATGGATGCAAGATAAAAATCTTTGATCCCCATGTCAGAAGTTAGTGTGATGATACTCATATGGTGATCAAGGCATTATAATTCAAAGAATAATCTTTAATTTGTGCTCAAAAATAGCCATTTTATACATTCATAATTCAGCAAATTGCAAGAAAAAGATATCATTATTGATTCTGTAGATCTTCGAGACTTTTTTGGAGCTCAAAATGAAAAGTTATTAAAGATCGAAAAACATTTTTCAAAGCTCAAAATAATTACGAGAGGTAATACCTTGAAAGTGATTGGAGAGCCCGCAGAGATTGAATTGTTTGAGCTTAAATTAGAACAATTAATAAAGCATTTTAATCGTTATTCCGGACTTACTGAAAACCAGATCGAAAGGATATTAAGTGTAGAAGGAGATGAGGTGATCAATTCAAATCACGAAGATGTGGTTATTGTATTTGGAAATAGCGGACTAAAAGTAAAAGCCCGGACGCATAATCAACGAAAAATGGTCTCGGCCATTGACACAAATGACATGATCTTTGCCGAGGGACCTGCCGGAACCGGAAAAACCTATACTGCAGTGGCACTAGCGGTTCGCGCCTTAAAAAACAAGGAAGTCAGAAGAATTGTTCTGACCCGTCCTGCGGTTGAAGCGGGTGAGAATCTCGGTTTTCTACCGGGCGATTTAAAAGAAAAGTTAGATCCTTATTTGAGACCTCTTTATGATGCGCTAAGAGATATGATCCCACCGGAAAAACTAAGCTATTTTATAGAAACCGGTGTTATTGAGATCGCTCCGCTTGCATTTATGCGGGGTCGAACGCTCGATCATGCTTTTGTTATTTTGGATGAAGCACAAAACACAACGGTACAACAAATGAAAATGTTTCTTACCCGAATGGGGAAGAATGCGAAATTCATCATTAATGGAGATGCAACTCAGGTAGATTTGCCGAAACATCAAACTTCCGGTTTGAATGATTCATTAAATATTTTACACAGTATAAATGGAATTCAGATTATCCGAATGGATGAGAAAGATGTGATCCGACACCGACTGGTAAAAGAAATTATTAGTGCATTTGATAGTAAAAATAAAGAAAAGTGAAAGCCTTAATTAAAACAGATTATCATTTCCCAAAACAAACGAACTACTATAAAGGAAAAGTAAGGGAAGTATATACACTAGAAAACGATCTACTTATAATGGTAGCTACAGATAGGCTTTCTGCCTTTGATGTTGTGATGCCAAAGGGAATTCCTTATAAAGGACAAGTTTTAAATCAATTAGCTGATAAATTTCTCGATTTCACCAGGGATATTGTCCCCAATTGGAAACTTTCTTCACCTGATCCTAATGTAACGGTTGGAGTTCGTTGTGAACCTTTAAAGGTAGAAATGGTCGTTAGGGGTTATATGGCAGGTCATGCCTGGCGTACTTATCGTGACGGAAAAAGAATATTGTGTGGTGTCGCACTTCCGGAAGGATTAAAAGAGAATGATAAATTTCCGACGCCAATTATCACGCCTTCTACAAAAGCCGATCAAGGTTTGCATGATGAAGATATATCCAGAGAAGAAATTCTGTCAAGCGGATTGGTTGATAAGGAGATTTATATTCAACTTGAAAAATATGCTTTACAATTATTTCAAAGAGGTTCTGAATGGGCAAACGAAAGAGGTTTGATCCTAGTCGATACAAAGTATGAGTTTGGATTACATAATGGACAGGTAATGTTAATGGATGAAATTCATACGCCTGATTCTTCAAGGTATTTTTATAAGGAAGGATATAAGGAAAGACAGAAAGCCGGAGTAGAACAAAAGCAGTTGTCGAAAGAATTTGTAAGACAATGGTTAATTGAAAACGGTTTCCAGGGTCTTGAAGGTCAAAGTTTGCCTGATATGAGTGATGCATTTATCAATACGATCAGTGAACGTTATATTGAACTATTTGAAAACATTACCGGAGAAAAATTTATTAAAGGCGATTATTCTAATATTACAGAAAGAATTGAAAAGAATATCCTTGGCTATTTGAATAAGTAATAGTGTTTTTATGTGGAGTATTATAAATTATATTCAAGGCACCTTGATAATGATCCTTACTTTTTTGTCAGGAGGATCAGTGATGCTTTTAAAATTAATTACACGTACTCCTCGATTCGGATTTTATGTAATGCGCTATTTCTGGTCACCATTTTCATTACTGATATTGGGGATTCGTTTTCGATTGGTCAGAAATAGTGATCTAAGCAATTACCAAACTTGTATTTTTTACGTGAACCATACTTCATGGATAGATATTGCCCTTGTTAATAGAGTTATTCCACGGAATCTTCATTTTATTGCTAAAGAAGAACTAAGGAAAAAACCATTTGTAGGTGGAGCAATAAGCGGAATGGACATGGTTTTTGTAGATCGAAGCAATCGAGCAAAAGCTGTAAAAAGCCTAAATGAAGCGGCAATAAAAGTAAAAGAAGGAAGAAATATCATTGCTTTTCCCGAAGGAACAAGAAGCTTAGATGGACAATTAAAACCCTTTAAAAAAGGACTTTTTCATTTAGCAATTCAATCAGGTGTGCCACTTGTTCCGGTTGCAATATCGGGTGCTTTTGATCTTGTACCTAAGGGATTTAGGATGAGACCGGGTGTTGTTGATATTTCCATTGGAGAGCCAATCATAACAAAAGATCTAACGATTGAAGATTTGAATCCATTGATTACTCGGTCATGGGATGAGTTGAATAAATTTATTATGGAAATGGATCTTAAGAGGAAATTAAAAAATTCTAAATCCTAAATCCAAAAATTAAAACCTGTCACTTTTTCTATTTAAATTTTAACCTCAAATATTCTATTGCCATTTTATATGCATCTTGCGCTGCTTTTTCAACATAGCGAGGTGAACTTGGATTAGCAAAAGCGTGATCCGCTTCATAAGAATATACGATCAATGTTTTTCCTGCCTCTTCCATATTTGTTTCAAAGGTCGCTATTACTTCAGCATTTATCCACTCATCCTGACTAGCGAAAATTCCAAGAACATCCGAATTTAATTTCTTAAGTCTCGTAATATCTTCATCGGGCATTCCATAATACATTACACAACCAATCGTCTTTTTACCTGATTCAATGGCTGTTTGTAGTGACCATCCACCACCAAAACACCAACCGATCGTACACAGTTTAGCATCATTTCCAATATAATTTAGCATGCCACTTATAATACTATATGCCCTTTCTTTTGAAAGTCCTTGCATGTATTGCGATGCTTCTTCTCTGTTCTCAGCAACATTTCCGTCGTACATATCAAGTGCAAGAATATTTACATGGTCCAGATCGCCATATAATTTTTCTGCTTCTTCTTTAATATGATCATTAAGACCCCACCACTCATGAATGACAATGAGCCATAGATCGCTTTTTTTCTTGGCCGGAACAAAGTAGGCATTCGCTTCTAAATTGTCAGGACATGCAAACTGGATCATATGTCCATATTTTGCCTGAAAATGAATTTCTGCAGGAAGCTCATGTTCGGTTCTAAAATCGCTTGACTTAGCAAGAGCAGCAAATTTATCATTGGGGTTATTACAACAGCTTTGAGCAAAAACCGCATTGCTTGATATATAGGCGAATAAAATTATCGCAATTCCTAAATGTTTCATATTAATTCCTTTTACTTTAGCATAAAGTTAGTAAAAGGAATTAATACATGGCTTCATCTATTTATCCGATTAAAACATTTCAATTTAAATCAGGCAAGATGCTTCCTGTTGATGACCTGGTAGTAGTTGAAGAGCCATTAGAGATTCGAATAGGATTTGGAGAATTAAGTGATCGAAAAGAACAATCCGTAGTGATCACGATGAGAACTCCCGGGAATGATTTTGAGCTAGCTGCTGGATTTCTATTTTGTGAAGGAATACTAAGTTCTAAAAAGGATATTGCTTCTATAAAATATTGTTATAGCAGCGGAAAAGAGCAGCAGGAAGAAGATAATGTTGTTCGGGTTGAATTGAAACCTGATGTTGTAGTTGATCTAAAAAATTCTGAACGACATGGCTTTTCACATTCAGGTTGTGGTATTTGTGGACTAACATCAATTGATTCTGCCTTTAAATTATCCAGTGATAAAGTATGCAAACTTGATTTTAAGATCGATGTTAAAACGATAAACAGTTTATCAGAAAAGGCCCAGTTATTACAGCATAATTTTAAATATACCGGAGGGATCCATAGCGCTTCTTTATTTTCAGAAAAGGGTGAATTATTGGGAATTATGGAAGATGTAGGAAGGCATAATGCACTTGATAAAATTATTGGGAAGAATATTTTGGAAGGAAAAGTAATAGCGGAGAATACTATTTTATTTTTAAGCGGAAGAATGGGGTTTGAGCTAGTACAAAAAGCAGCAATGGCTGGAATATGTGTGCTTGTTTCAGTTGGAGCACCATCTTCTCTGGCCATTCAATTAGGAATGAAAATGAAGATGACCTTAATAGGTTTTACGAAGAAAGATAAATTTAATGTTTATTGCGGGAGTGAACGACTTAACTCAGAAATGCCATAGAACTTCGTGGTGAGACTTGAAAAGGCAATAAAATCAGGTGTTTTCTGGGATTACCTATTCTTAAGTTCTAAATGATGAATAAGTGTTTTTTCGAAATCTTCATCTTCAAAATCGTTATCCTTAGAATCACTTATTTCCAAAACCATTTCCTTTAAAAGTTTAAAGTCTTTAGATCTTTTATTTAGATCTATTTTTTTTAAAAACTGATCTAATTCAGTCCAGTCATCCTCATTTGAATAACTGCTAAATTCACTTTTATCTCGTTGGATTTTAGAAAGAATATATTGCGCGACAAATTGCAAACTATCATTGGAAGTACTTTCCTCTAGATATTTTAAGCGGCGTAAATTAATCATCTCGCAATTTTAATATTATTCTAATGTAGAAAAAAAAATGATATCACAAGCATAAAATATATAATATAATGTGCTAGTAATCAAAGTGATGATTAAGCTTTGGAATAAAACCATGAATTTCAACAAAAATTAAAATTTCACCATAATTCCTATCGTAGGCAAAATGGTACCTGAAGAGTTAGGAATAGTTTCCAATACATAATCCTCTCCATTATTTATTGTTTTATAAGAGCCATCTTCATTTTGTTCCCTAACGATATAATCTTGTCCTTCGACCTGATAATTGAGTAGGTTTTGAATATCGAGATAAAGCATTAAGGTCCATTTTTGAAAAAAGAAATATTTATCTACCCGAACATCCAATTGATTAAAAGAATTGAAACGAAGGGCATTCAATTGCGAAAAATCGAGGTAAGGACTCCCTTTTGCATTCCATGCATTAACATTAGCAGAAGTTTCCATGTCATAAGGCGTATAAGGAAGTCCTCCCACATAACGCCACTTAAATCCTAATCGCCAATTATTTTTAAAGTCTTTTGTTCCTGTAATGCTTAAAAGATTTCTACTATCCCACGAGGATGGAATTAAGGTTCCATTGATATCAGTAAATTTACTTCTAACAAAAGTATAGGAAGCTAAGAGGGTAAATTTCTTCAAATTGATCCTGTTTAAGAACTCAATTCCATTGGCTTGACCTGTACCTGTGAAAGTAGCTTGTGTTGCTCCTGCAACACTACTGTAATCAGCACCCTGATTCGCTAAACTTGCTCCTGTATAAACATCGATAGGATAATTGTAATAGTCTTTTTTGAATCCCTCCAAGGAAAAAACGATGGCTTCTGAATAGCGATATTCCACCCCTAAGTTATATTGATTCACCCCTAAATAACTGGCACTTTCGGAGTTGACTAACTCATCCATATTATTCCTAAATCCTAATGTAGTATAAGCCGGTAATTGATAATATTTCCCGATTGCTGCATTTAGTAAAAACTTTTCCGATAAAGTATAAGAAAGTGCTATTCGAGGAGAAGATTGATTGAATAAATTAGACATCGTACTATTATAGTCTAATCCATCGAAGCGGATTCCTGCACTCACTAATAGGCGACTTTTAAGAATTCGCTTTGAAACATTTGCTGAAAGTCCATATTTCAAAAAGTTTAGAGTAGAGAAGTAATTGAAGTTTATAAGCGAATCGTTGATGAAAATGCTCTGAGTTGTACTATTTTCATAATGAGCATATTCAAGATTTCCACTGAAATTGTATTTAAAACCCTTATCTCGTAAAGTTAATTCATAGCGAAACTTATTTTCTGCTTCAATGGATTCGTAATCGAATGATTTATCCATGCTTTCATCATTATCAGGGTATTTATAAAAGGTGTTGTTCAACATGTTTCGGCTCAAAACAAATGTGTGAAATCCTTTATCAAAAAAGTTTTTATATACTGCGCCAAGCGTATAACTCCACTGGTCGTTAATAGGGATCTGAGTTAGAAGATACTCCTGTGAAGGATCAGGATTTGCAATGCTTTCATTGAGTGTAAGATGGTCTAAAGAACCAATACTAATAATTGTAAGTTGGTTCTTAGCATTAAAATTGGTTTTAACTTTAAGTTGATAATCATTAAATGTAGGGAGGAAGGGAAGTTCTAAAGCAGAGAATAAAAGTTGTAAATATGATCTTCTGATAGAAAAAATATAGCTTGTATTATCTCCTATTGGACCATTGACTGTGAATGCAGCTTCACTTGCACCAACTGAAACCTGAAAATTAGTTTTGTCTTTGCTCCCTTCTTTTAGTTTGAACTCTAAAACACCACTTAATGCGTTGTATTTATCAGAAGGGAATGAGCCGGAATAAAAATTTAATGTTTCAATAAAATCAGCATTTATAATTCCTACCGGTCCACCCGATGCGCCTTGCGTTGCAAAATGGTTAATTACGGGTATTTCAACGTCGTCGAGAAAAAAACGATTTTCGCTCGGGCCTCCTCCTCTAATAATAATGTCATTTCTAAATGCTGGAGTGGAACCAACACCCGGAAAAGACTGAATTACTCTTGATATATCACGGTTAGCTCCGGGATTTGACTCAATTTCTTTTGTTCCAATACTTTGCATTGAAAGCGGCGCTTGTTCAGTTTTTTCAAAAGGATCGACCGTTATTTGAACTTCATCTAATAATATTTCACTTGGTTGGAGCTTAATTTCTATGAAAGGGATGCTACTGTTATTTACTAAAATATCAGCGCTAAATTGATTTTTATATCCAACATAACTTACTTGCAATTTTATATATCCTGGTGTAAGTCCGTTAATAGTAAATTTCCCGTCGATATCACTAACCGATCCTAATTGAGTTCCTGTTACGATCACATTTGCAAAAGGAATTGGCTCATTATTACTTGCATCGATAATAATTCCTTGTACGCTCGCCTCTTGCGCAAAAACATTAAGTGTGAATAGTGAGAATAAAAAAACCAAGAAAATGCTCCCGGAATTAAGCTTGTTAAGCATATAATAAACGTTTAATATAAATTATAAATAATTAAACAAAAGTAATTAAAATAAGCTAACAAAGATAGTTTAAAAATGTTTTCTTATAAATTTATTTAAAAGCATGAATTAAAATGCAAGCAGGCATTTTTTGGTATAAAAGAATAATAAAATGTATTTTTCATTAAAATTGTATCACAAAAAGTCAATTTATTGATAGAAGCAATTTGAATTCTTCAATAGTAGCAATACTTAAACTTGGCGATTCTATAATTGGGATATGTTTAATACAAGTATTATAATGGTAAACAAAATAATTAATAGAAAAGTATATATCTTCGTCAAGAAATAGATTCTTTAAATGGCCAAAAACATATTAATAAGCGGAGGTACAGGTTTAGTCGGGAAAGCGTTAGCATCCTTATTAGAAGCAAAAGGCTATCAGGTTGCCTTTTTATCCAGGAAGGAAGATAAAAATGATCCTCGTTTTTATTATTGGGATATTAACAAGGGTATAATAGATCAAGAGGTTATTGAATTTGCTGATATAATAATTCATTTAGCAGGAGAGAATGTTTCAGCAGGTCGCTGGACTAAAGATCAAAAAAGAAAGATCATTGAAAGCAGGGTTAATAGCACTGAATTTTTATATCAAACAATAAAAGCTTCTCCGAAGAAACCTTCTTTGTTTATTTCAGCATCCGCAGTTGGATATTATGGAATCAACCCATCATTAGAAGAAGCAAAAGAAGAAGATCAACCCGGAGATGATTTTTTGGCAAAAACAGTACAGATGTGGGAAAATGCTGTCTTAAAAATAGAGGGATTGGCTATCCCGACCATTCGTTTACGATTTGGAGTGGTTATTTCAGAAGACGGTGGTTTTTTGTCTTCAGTATTATGGCCAGTAAAGTTGGGGATAGGCTCACCTGTAGGAAGCGGAGAACAGTATATTCCATGGATCGAATTAAGTGATCTGGCTGCATTAATAGACTTTGTGCTCACTTTGGATAAGCCTAAAAAAGTATACAATGCGGTGGCTCCGGAACATATTACTAATAAAGAACTGATGAGAACACTGGCTAAAAAAATGAATAAACCATTTTTCTTTCCGGCGATTCCTTCTTTTATAATTCGATTGTTATTTGGCGAGATGGGCGATATTATTTTATTTGGTAAAAAGGTATCGTCCGAAAGTATCCAATCGGAAGGATTTTCATTCAAGTATAAAAGCTTTGAAGAAGCTATTTCTAATTACAAACTATAGGTATTAAAATAAAAAAGTCCCAAATTATTGGGACTTTCAATAGGTTTAAGATAAATATTAGATCACTCTTACATTGACTGCATTAAGTCCTTTTTTACCTTCTTGTAATTCGAATTCTACGGCGTCACCTTCATTGATCTCATCAACCAATCCGCTAACGTGAACGAAGTATTCTTTTTTTGAATCATCATCAATAATGAACCCAAATCCTTTGGATCCATTGAAAAATTTTACTGTACCTTTTTCCATTGTAATTTTAATATGTTGAGAATCAAATATAAAATTATTTTATTTTTTTACAAAAGAGATATTTATTAGGGTGTGATCAGTTTATGATTGTTCTTGGATCTTTGCGATGATATTTTCCATAATGTGGATTGGCCCTTTAGGAAACCAAGTATTCAGTAGCCATTGTGGAACATTTGCTACAGGAGAGAATTTCGAATAATTTGTGATTTTAACTTTATTATCAGGCCCTTTTTCAAAGATATAGTTGGCTTCGCTGATCATCATCCTTTTTACATCCTTCATTTCATAACTCCCCGGAGAAGCGATTAAATTATAAACAATGGAATTTTCCTTTTCAGTGATAGTTAGGATACTGACACAATCAGAATTAGGCATCGGCCATGGGGCATCAATGTAGTAATAGATCAGAGATTCATCTTTCGAAAGGTCTTTGAGTTTATAGCTTTCTTCGGTTTCATCAGAAAAATCTTTATGATTTGTTATGTCATTCATCATAGCAATGCATTTTTCATAATCTAAAACACTTGTTGTAATTACATTGTATTCAACAATTTGAATGTCTTCACCGTTTTCATTTGTTTCTTTATAAATCCTGTAATCAACTTCAATTTTTCCATCTGAGGAAATTTCTTTGTTCCATTTATTTTCCTGTGCATTACTAATTGAATTAAAAATGACGAAAAAGTAGAGAATTGAAAGGAAGTACCTGCTTAAATAGAATTGAAAAATCATTTTTTGCTTTTATTCATAAAAATAGACACTTATTCTCTTCCACTACAATTATTATTTAGGCAATCGATGTAATTTGCAAAAGAAAAGTTGATATGGGCATAATGAAATTAGACCTTCAGTTAAAAAGAAAATTATTAGATCATTGTTTTGCTTTTGTAGACACAAGTATTGTGGGTCTCAAAATAGCAATTGATGACGCTCAGGAAGGAGCTAATTCTGAAACGAAAGGAAGTTCCGGTGATAAGCATGAAACCGGAAGAGCAATGATGCATCTGGAAAATGAAATGAATTCGAAACAATTAGCGGAACGACTAAAATTACTTCAGGTATTGGAATTGATCAAGTCGGATGAAAAGCACAGAATAGCTCAATTGGGAAGTCTTGTTAAAACTACTTTGGGGACTTATTATTTATCAATAGGTATAGGAAAGGTAGAAGTAGAAGGGAATGCCTTCCTTATCATTTCACCTTCTTCTCCAATAGGAACATTGTTAATGAAAACAAGTGTAGGATCCTCTATTACTTTCAATGGAAAATCGATTCTCGTAGAAGAAATGATCTAAGATTTATTATTGGATTCGACTTAAAAGTTTTGCCTTAACATCCTTATTCCATTCATCTTTTAGAATACTAAAAACGATACTATCTCTTCTACCATCGATACTTGCACAATTGCTTCTTAATATGCCTTCTTCAACGCATCCGATACTTTTCATTGCGGCAATACTTCTCTTGTTATTATTGTCAGCACGAAATTCAACTCTTTCTGCTTTCATTTTTTCAAAAGCGAATTCGAGTAAAAGATATTTACAATTTTTATTTAAGCCAGTCCCTTGAAATTGCTTTCCGTACCAGGTAAAACCTAACTGCATGCTACTATGATTTTCCTGAATATCATAAAATCGAGTTGAACCTGCATACTTATTTGTAAGCTTATCATAAACTATAAATGGATAGACCGTTCCGGCTTCTCTACCTTTTAATGCGATATTGAGATAGTTCTGTAAATTTTCTAAACCATTTGCTGGGATCAGTGAATACTTCCAAAGATCAGGTTCATTCATAGAAAAGGCCATTAAACTTCCTATATCTTCACTTTTTAAGGGCCTTAGTAAAACCCGATCGTTTTCTAAGGTGTAATCTTCTTTAGCGTTAAAATGCATAAAGGCTTATTCGTTTTTTAAATAGTAGGATAATGCACCGGAAGGACAAGCATTGATCTGTGTTTTTAAATCCTCTACCGTTCCATTTTCTGGTTTTATCCATGGTTTTTCTCTTGGATTATACACTTTTGGTAAGCGCTTTACACATTCTGCAGCATGGATACATAAAGCCGGTTTCCAAACGATCGTTAGATCCTCTTTTATATATTTTTTAATGATCTCTTTTTCGGACATATCGTTAGTTTTAAATAAAGCATGTAAAAGCAGGCCAAGTATAATATAAGGAAATGCTTTTTTACAAAGATTTAAAAATCAATCGATTACCAGTTAAGCAAATAGCCAAATAGGAGGGGTGCTACTATAGTAGCATCAGATTCGATAATAAATTTAGGGGATTTAGTATCTAATTTACCCCAAGTGATCTTTTCATTTGGTACGGCACCTGAATAGGATCCATAACTGGTTGTAGAATCACTGATCTGGCAGAAATAGCTCCAAAAAGGAGTATCTGTTCTTTCCATATCCTGATATAACATAGGGACAACACAAATTGGGAAATCACCTGCGATACCGCCACCGATCTGAAAGAAACCAATTCCTAGATCTCCCGCATTTTCAGTATACCAATCGGCTAAATACATCATGTATTCAATCCCTGATTTCATTGTGCTTGGCTTTAATTCTCCTTTCATGCAATAAGAAGCGAAAATATTACCCATCGTAGAATCTTCCCATCCCGGGCAAATAATCGGTAAGTTTTTTTCTGCTGCTGCAAGCATCCAGCTATTTTTAGGATCTATTTCATAGTATTGTTCTAAGACTCCGGATTTAAGCATTCTGTACATAAATTCATGCGGAAAAAGGCGTTCTCCTTTATCTTCAGCATCTTTCCAGATCTTGAAAATATGAGCTTGTAATCTTCTGAAAGCTTCATGCTCAGGGATACAAGTATCTGTAACTCGGTTTAAACCTTGTTCCAATAATTCCCATTCCTGATCAGGGGTTAGATCGCGGTAATTCGGAACTCTTTTATAATGTGAATGAGCCACTAAATTCATGATATCCTCTTCCAGATTTGCTCCGGTACAGGAGATGATCTGAACTTTATTCTGACGGATCATTTCGGCAAAAGACTTACCTAATTCCGCAGTGCTCATCGCTCCGGCTAATGAAACGAGCATTTTTTTGCCTTCGGCTAAATGCTTTTCATATCCTTTTGCAGCATCAACTAATGCAGCTGCATTGAAATGCTTGTAATGTTCAAGCATAAAATGACTAATTGGACCTTTATTTTTCACCGTATTTGAATTTATAGCTTAGTAATTTGTAATAGAGTTTTGCTGCTAAAAAGGTAGGAGCTGATAATCCTTCGATCGGAGCGAGCTCAACCAGATCAAAACCGACAACATTCTTTTGTTGAAATACTTTTTTTAAATACTTCAAAGTCGGGTTCCATAATAGACCTCCGGGTTCAGGGGTTCCTGTAGAAGGCATGATCGATGGGTCAAAAGCATCCAGATCGATGGTTAAATAAACATCGTCCGTCATTTGAGCAATGGATCTATCCATCCAGTCATCCGTACCATAAATATCTTCAGCGAAATAACATTTATCTCGATTTAAATAGGGCAGCTCTGAACTATCCATACTTCGGATCCCAACCTGAATTAAATTGGCATTTACTGATGCATCATAAACTGCACAAGCATGATTATATGGAGAGCCATGATATTCTGGCCTGAGATCAGTATGTGCATCCAATTGAAGAACGGTAAGGTTCTTATGTTTTTCATAAAAAGCTTTTATAATTCCTATACTAACGGAATGTTCTCCACCAAAAAAGGTGAGAAATTTATTGCTTTTTAATAAATCTTTAGTACTGTTATAAACTGCATTGAACACTGCTTCCGGAGATCGTTTTTCATTAATGTCCGGAAGAATGTGTACTCCTTTTTTATAGACTTCGCTTGAGGTTTCTATATCAAACAATTCTAAATTCTCGAGTGCATCTAAAAAGGGTTCAAATCCTTTGTCGGCTCCTTTTCCCCAAGTGCTTGTTCCGTCGTAGGGAATGGATTGAAGCCAAACATGAGCACTTTCTTTAATGCAATATTCATCTTCGATTCCTGCAAAATTTCTCATTATTTATCGTAGCCTAAAATTTTAAACATTTCTTCTGCCGATTGCTCATTTCGATATACATAATCGATAATATTCCCTTTTTCATCCCGATCTATGATCACATGTTTAGGCGAGGGGATCAAGCAATGTTTAATTCCTCCGTATCCTGAGATCGCATCCTGATAGGCTCCTGTATGAAAGAATCCAACATATAAGGGTTCTTTATCATCATTAGAATAGCTAGGAAGCATTACTTCCTGATTTAAGTCTTCAGAATTATAATAATCAGAATGGTCGCAGGAAATTCCGCCTAAATTAATTCGAGCAGGTTCATTAAACCATTTATTAATAGGAAGTAAAATAAATTTCTCGTGTATTGACCATGCATCAGGAATGGTATTCATTAAACTATTGTTTATGATATACCATGTTTCCGTATCATTCTGATGTTTCTGTTCCAATACTTCAAAAATGATCGCTCCGCTTTCTCCAACCGTATATTTTCCGAACTCTGTATAAATATTTGGTTCTGTTACTTTTTCATTATCACAGGCGTCTTTAATATTCTTTACAATTTCATTGATCATGTATTCATAATCATAACTAAAGCCAAGATTATTACGAATTGGAAAGCCTCCTCCAAGATTAAAAGAATCGAGCGATTTACTTTCTTTTTTAAGACTTGTATAAATATTTAGTGCTTTTTGAAATTCACCCCAGTAATATAGGCTGTCTTTAATTCCGGAATCAACAAAAAAGTGAAGCATTTTTAATTCAACGTGCTCATTTCCTTTAATATTTTCTCTAAAAAATTGCACCAATTCATTTTGTCTGATCCCGAGTCTTGATGTATAATATGAAGATTGTGGTTCTTCATTGATCGCCATCCGAATACCGATCTTGATAATATTTTTTCCTGCGGCAGTAATTAATCTATCTAATTCACTTTTACTATCAAGAACAACGATAATGTTCGAAAAACCCATTTCTTGTATTGAAACGATCTTATTGAGATAATCATTTGTTTTGTATCCGTTACAAATAATGGTTCTCTTTTTGTCGATTTTTTTCTCCCTGAATAAATTAAGGATAAGATCGATATCAAAAGAAGATGAAGTCTCTAGATGGACATTATGTTTTAATGCCTCACTAACCACATGCGAAAAGTGATTACACTTAGTGCAATAACAATAATTATAGGTTCCTTTATAATTGTTCTTCTTTATCGCTCTATTAAATAGGTTTCTTGCCTTTTTGATCTGATCACCAATTTTTGGCAAATAAATAAAACGAAAAGGTGTACCGTATTTCTCGATCAAGTGTTTAAGGGGGATACCATGAAAGGTAAGATTGCCATTATTGAGATCAAATCCCTCTTGTGGGAAATAATACGTCTGGTCAATTAAATCGAAGTAAGTATTTTTCATTTAATTAGGTAAGGAGGGCTATTTAAATTCAATTTATATATTGCAATATTAAGTCATTTATTTAAAAAGGAATTAATAAAAATCATATGGGGTGTATATTCGTTTTAAGTATTGCTGTGTCTCGCTTTCTTCATGAAAGAAAATTTAAATAAAACGGGCTTATAACCAACGTTTTCTTTTGAAATAGAAAAGCATTAAAATGGAAATAAATACCATTACTCCCCAAACTATAAAATAGGCATTTTTATAATGAAGTTCGGGTATGTTTTCGAAGTTCATTCCATAAATCCCTGCAATAAATGTAAGAGGAATAAATATGGTAGAAATGATGGTAAGCAATTGCATTACTTGATTCATTTTATTACTCACCCCAGTTTGATAAAGATCCATGATTCCTGCCAGAATATCCCGCTGAGAATCAATACTGTCGTTTACATGAATAATATGCTCATAAACATCTCTTAAATATCGTTTAGTCTCTTCCTGTATCATCGTTACATCTTTGTGCAAGTTTGTTACAGCATCTCTTAGAGGAGCCACTGCTTTTCTAAGATTTCGCAGCTCGTTTTTTAAGTGTTGAATTTCGAGAAGATTTTTACGATCGTTGGATAAAAGTACTTTTCCTTCCAACTTTTCAGTGGATTCACTAATAAACTCAGTGACGTAGAAATAATTATCAACGACTGTGTCGATCAAACGGTATAATAAATAATCAGATCCCTTAAAACGGATATTTCCTTTGCTTTCACGAATTCTTTCTCGAAGTACTTCAAAAACATCGCCTTGTTGTTCCTGAAAGGAGATTACCCAGGTTTTTCCTAAAATGAAACTAATTTGTTCATTTACAATTGAATCCGCTTTTTTATTTAAACCTAACATTTTCAATGTGAGGAATATATAATTATCAAATTCTTCAATTTTTGGTCTATGACCGGTGTTTAAAACATCTTCCAGCAATAAGGGATGTAACTCGTAATGTTCTCCAAGTTGCTGAATGATCTCAGTTTGATGAAGACCATCTATGTTGATCCAGGTAATTTTTTCCGTATCTCTGTATTCGAAGCACTCTTCTATTGTTTCACAGATCTTCTCCGTATATGTATCTTTATCATAATCGATTACGGAGATCTTTATTTTCTGTGCTTTTTGCTTTCCAATATGAACCAGCGCCCCAGGAGGTAGACCCGCTTTTTTAGAATTTTTGGTCGTTTCAGTCATTTAATTCGGATTTAGCATTTTTAGGCAGATCATTTTTATAAACGAGCGTCCGATAAGGGAATGGAATTTCAATACCTTCTGCATCAAATCTTTTCTTTACCGCTTTATTAATATCACCATGCATTTGAAATACATTAAGCGGATCACTTGTCCATGCATAGGCTCTTAAATTCACGCTAAAATCTCCTAATGAAATAAGTCTGACCATAACTTGCGGAACGCCTTCTTTCTTTTCTTTTTTAGTTCTATGGTCAATACAGAATTTATGCTTAACGGCTTCCTCCTGAATTATTTTTGTTGCAAGATCCACATCACTATCATAGCTAATTCCAAATTCTATAAAACGACAGGTGTTACTGTCTTTTATACTATCGTTTATGATGGTTTCATTTCCAACAATAGAATTTGGAATAACAATTCTTTTATTTTCAAAACTATTTAAAATAGTATGTCTTAGAGTAATATCTTCAACTACACCATAATCGAGTGTTCCTATTTTTATCAGATCTCCAACTCTAAAAGGTTTAAACATCACGATAAAGATCCCATTAATTATATTTGAAAATGCTTGTTGCGCTGCAAATCCAATAATTGCTACTAATATACCTGCTCCTGCAAAAAGACTAATAGCTAAGGTTTTTAATTTTGGAATAAGCGAAACGATGGCACCGATGGCGATCAGCCAAATAATAAATGAAGCCGCATTTTTAAAAAAGCGATAACGAGTGGCATCTAAATTTAATTTATCCTGAGCAGATTCGAAAGATTTAGAGATAAGCCATCTAACGGATCGGGTAGCAATAATAGTCGCAATGAGTATAAAGATGATCAACAATACAAGTCGCAGGTCAATATGCAGACTATCTATGAATTTCTGTAAATTTATCATTCTTGATAATTAGTAGTTACTAAAGTAAAGGATTGCTTGATTCTTGGCAAATCTACTATTAAATGAAAAGTGATGGGAATTCTAGCGTTTAATTTCCAGGTCAAGGAGATCGGTCACAACATAATATCTTGGATCATCTATTGAGTTTTCAATAATATCTTCCAGCTTAGGATCCGCTTTTAATAGTAAGATCTTACATTCCGGACTCAAATGAGTTAGCTTAATTTGTTTTCCAAGTTCGATATATTTATGTGCAATATTACTTAGTGCTTCAATTCCCGAATGGTCACTTACTTTCGATTCGATAAAATCGATTTCAATCGAATCAGGATCAGTAGATGCATCAAATTTTGAATTAAAATTCTGAACCGATCCGAAAAATAATGGGCCCCATATTTCATAGACTTTGGTGCCATCTTCTTTTAATCTTTTTCTTGCACGGATCATGGTTGCATTTTGCCAGGCGAAAACGAGCGCTGAAATGATCACTCCGGAAATGACAGCGATTGCTAGATCCTGCCAAACTGTTATTGCGGAAACGGCAATGAGAACGATCGCATCTGATATTGGTATTTTATTGATGATTCGAATACTACTCCACGCAAAAGTGCCTACTACCACCATAAACATTACGCCAACTAATGCAGCAATAGGAATTTGTTCGATCAATGGTGCACCAAAAAGAATAAATGCCAAAAGGGCTAGTGCTGCTACTATTCCTGATAATCTTCCGCGACCTCCTGAATTTACGTTGATAATGGATTGTCCGATCATGGCACAACCGCCCATTCCTCCAAACAAACCATTAAGCATATTTGCTCCGCCTTGGGCAACACATTCACGGTTTCCACTTCCTCTGCTATCTGTGATCTCATCAATAAGATTTATTGTCATCAACGATTCAATTAATCCTACTGCAGCTAAAAGAAATGCCGTTGAAAGAATGAGACCCCAATTTCCTTCTAAGGTATAGAAAAGGGAGAATATTTGACTTTGAAAGGAGGGTAATGAACCCTCAAGTCCGGTACCACCTCCATCAACAATAAAAGAACCAACCGTACTAACATTAAGACCTCCAAAAATAGTAATACTTGCTACCACAATAATGGCAACAAGTGCTCCGGGTATCTTTAAAGTAATTTTAGGAAGGAAATACATGATTGCCATTGTCAATGCTACGAGCCCAAGCATAATATATAATTCACTCCCACTTAACCACTCCATTCCTCCATTAACATTCTCTTTGAACATACCCAATTGAGAAATAAAAATGACGATCGCGAGTCCGTTAACGAAACCTAGCATCACCGGATGGGGAATAAGTCGTACAAATTTTCCTAACCTTAAAAATCCGGCTGACATTTGAATCGCTCCAACGATTAAAAGCGTAATGAATAACCATTGAAGACCAAGATTTTCTATTGGATTTTCAAGAGTGATCCCAACCTCATTTCCTTGTTGGATCATATGCACCATAACTACTGCCATAGCACCAGTCGCACCCGAGATCATACCCGGACGACCGCCAAATAAAGAGGTAACTAATCCCATCATAAAGGCGCCATATAATCCGACCAAAGGATCTATACCTGCCACAAAAGCAAAAGCTACTGCTTCCGGTACCAATGCTAAAGCAACGGTTAATCCGGAAAGAATATCATTTTTTGGACTTGGCATAAAGGTGTGAAAGAACTTGATCATGGACTTAGGGTTTTAAAAAAGGGTGCAAAGATAGTTTTATTCGATTAGTGCTTGAATTGCCTAATCATTTGCATCATTTAGAATGGAAGGATTCTATTAGGTAATTTTATTTATTTCTAAGTAATTTTTTTAACGTATTGAGTGAGAATAACAATGTTTTGTCCGTTAATTTTCCCTTCAATTTGCTCTCCGTTCTCTTTTACCAAAGAAATTCTTCGGACAGCTGTACCGCGCTTTGCAGTAAAATTTGCTCCTTTTACATTAAGGTCTTTAACTAAAACAACTGTATCGCCGGATTGTAATAGATCTCCGTTAGCATCCAGATGAGTAACTACAAATAAGGGTTCTTCTCCTGCTCCATCCGATTTAGCCAAGGCCAAAGTTTTATCGTCGAGGTATAACATATCTAAAAGATCGACAGGCCATACTTCTGATCGAAGTCGATTAAGCATTCGCCAGGCCATTGCCTGAACCGCAGGAATTTCACTCCACATACTGTCATTTAAACAACGCCAGTGATTTACAATCACTTTTTCAGGGTCTTCGATTTGTTCTAAACAGGAAGTACAGACCAAAATAGCCTCATCCATACTTGGAGGAATTTTATAGACCTTTAAATTTTCAGTTGCTGCACACAATTCGCATTTTGATCCACTGCGTTCTAATAGTTCTTTTTCGATGCTCATTTTACTTCCTTGTTTTATTGTATGGCTATAATTCTGTTTACTTTTTTGCAAAAGTATCATATTAGAGGTGCTAAGCCGCAAACTAAATTCAATTTTATTTTCTAAGTTTTTAAGATCTGTCGGAAAGACCAATTTTATATGCTTCCAGCGCTCTATTTCGAGCAAATTTGTGTTCAATCATTGGTTCAGGATAATTAAAACTATTCAAATCCTTTACCCAGGTATTGATATACTTTAGCTCCTTATCGAATTTTTTAACTTGTTCCATCGGATTAAAAATTCTGAAATATGGAGCCGAATCACATCCGGTACCTGCTGCCCATTGCCAATTTCCATTATTAGAGGATAATTCATAATCCAGTAATTTCATTGCGAAATAAGCTTCGCCCCATCGCCAGTCGATCAATAGATGTTTGCATAAAAAGCCTGCGGTAATCATTCTCACGCGATTATGCATATATCCGCTTTCATTTAATTGTCGCATTCCGGCATCAACGATCGGATAACCTGTTTTTCCCTCGCACCATCTTTTAAAATCATCCTCATTTTTATTCCACTTTATTCCATCATACTTTGCTTTGAAATTATCATGTACAACATGTGGGAAATGAAAAAGGATCTGCATAAAAAACTCTCTCCAGATCAATTCACTTAAAAAAGACTCATTTTTTAAATTGAATTGTAAAAGCACTTCTCTTATGCTTACTGTTCCAAATCGAAGGTGTGGACTTAAATAGCTTGTTTTATCCATTGCGGGAAAATTTCGCACTTCCGAATATTGATCAATGGCGGAAAGGTCATAATCTCTTACTTTTATATGAGAAGCTACAAAGCCAAGCTCTTTTAGTGTGGGGAATGGAATTTTGATCTGATGAAAAGAGTTAATATTTTTTAATTTATTTGATTTTAACTCCTTGGAATTGAATTTCTTAAGCCATTTGTTCTTATAAGGAGTAAAAACAGTATATGGATTTCCGTCTTCTTTTAATATCTCATTTTCTTCAAAGATCACCTGATCCTTAAAAGTAAAAAATCCGATGCCTTTTTCTGATAAATACTTTTTAATTTCATTATCTCTTCGAATAGCATAAGGTTCATAATCTTTATTCAGAAAGACACTTTCAATTTCAAATTTGGAAGTGAGTTGTTGCCAGATCTCAATCGGCTTGCCTTTTAAACAAAGAAGGGAACTCCCGTATTTATTTAATTCTTTATTAAGTATTTCCAGATTTTGGTAGATAAAACTCACTCTTGCATCATCCTTAGGAAGTTCATTAAGAATAAGTTCATCAAAAATAAAGACAGGAAGAATGGGTAGCTCTGATTTTATAGCCTCCTCTAAAGCTATATTGTCATTGAGTCTTAGGTCTCTTCTGATCCAAAAAATTGAAATCTTCATAAGCTAAAATTCCCCAAATAATTCAATGAGTGACTTTTCACGATAGTCAAAGATCTCATCGATTTTTTTAGCGATTACCAAGGAATTAGCAATATTTCCTAAAAAGCCAAAGGGGGGTTTATAGCTTACAATGTCTGACATTAAAGTTCCGCCTTCGATCGCTTTAATTCTATGCTGATGATGCCAGATCGTATAAGGTCCGACACGTTGCTCATCTACAAAAAACTCATGTTCCTTTACATGCGTAATTTCAGTCACCCAGTTTGTTTTAATCCCAAACAAAGGCTTCACGATATAGGAAATGATCATTCCTGGATACATTTTATCAGGCAGGTTTTTTGTTGTAACGTTAAAACCCATATAATCAGGAGTAATTTTTTTAAGATTTTTAGGTGAAGAGATAAACTCCCAGACTTCTTCCACACTTGCCGGAATTTTTTGCTCTTTATATAATTGGAATAGTGCCACTATTGATATTATGTTTTTTTTAGAGACTAAATAAAAGGTTTATTTTAGTCCATTAAGTGTTCTGACCCTGCTGTCTTTTGTGTCTTCGATCAAGCTAATAAAACTATCGCGCTCTTCGAAACTCATTTTTCGAAGTTCGATATTGATCGATAAGCCATAGGCATAAAATGAAAATACTTTTTTTACTGACATGATAAATAACAGAATGTAGATCAGTGATACAGCGATAGACAAATACAAAATTAAGTGAGCAGTCTTAGGACCAATATGAACATCATCAAATAAAAATTGTATTAATTCTGTCTGAAACAGACTTTTATTCATAAACAAAACGCTTCCATTTATGAGAAGAAAATAAATAATAGATCGCCAAAGCAAATTTAATTTACGTACAGTCTTTAATTGACAAGAAGTTAATTCTTCGAGCATAATGCTTTTAATTGAGCTTCCAAATACATTGCTTTTCATTTCACGAAGACGATGACTGGTCAATAAAAATTGCTTATTGCTTGATTGCCAAATCAATTTTTCATCTTTAAGATCTTTCATATAGGGAATAAATAATTCAAATTTTAACTAAGCTATTTACAAATGGATATTATGCTGTATGTTTGATATCTTGTTAAGATTTCAAGTTTTAAAATTAATTAATTATTAAGTGAGTTTGAGTAAATCTAAAACAATAATTGGTAGAGAAGAATGGTGTTCATTTTCTAATTTAGGAATACCTGCGATCAAAGCACGAATAGATTCAGGAGCTAAAACATCTTCAATACATGCTTTTAATATTCATCGATTTAAGCGCAATGGTGAATCCTGGGTAAGTTTTGAGGTTCATCCCTTGCAAAAAAATCGAAGAACAGTCATTCGATGTGAAAAACCTTTAGTCGATATACGCAGTGTAAAAAGTTCAAGCGGAGCTACTGATAAGCGCTATGTGATCAACGAAAAGATCAAGTTAGGTGAGGAGGAATGGGATGTAGAACTTACTCTGGCAAACAGGGATTCGATGGGTTATCGGATGTTATTGGGAAGGGAAGCGATGAGCGGAAGAGTGATCGTAGATCCGGATTTGAAGTTTTGTTTAGGAAAAATTTCATTGAAAAAAATCAGCGAGTATTACGGAGATGATCAGTCTGTAAAAAGCGGACTTAAAATTGGAATCTTGGCAAGCGATCAGAACTTGTATAGTAATAGAAGGATGATGGAGGCAGGAATTGAAAGAGGGCATGACATGGAGTTCCTTGTGATAAAGGAATGTTATTTAAAGATCGATGCCTTAGAGCCTGAAGTCCATTATCGTGATCGAAAAATAGTCGATGATCTGGATGCGATCATTACAAGAATTCGACCGAGCATCACCTTTTATGGTTGTGCCCTTGCGAGGCATTTTGAAAGCCTGGGAGTTTTAGTTGTGAATACTGCTTCCGCAATTACTTTATCGAGAGATAAACTTCATTCATTGCAGTTAATGTTAAAAAACGGGATCAGCATTCCTACCACCGGATTTGCAAATGCGCCGATCGATACGGAGGACCTTATTGAAATGGTCGGTGGTGCGCCATTAATGGTAAAATTATTAGATGGAGTTCATGGAAGAGGAGTCGTTTTGGCCGAAACAAGAAAAGCAGCAGAAAGCGTGATCGATGCTTTTAAATCATTAAAAGCGAATTTGCTTGTTCAAGAATATATTAAGGAGGCAAATGGAAAGGATATCCGTTGTTTTGTAATTGAAGGGAAGATCGTCGCAGCAATAGAGCGAATCCCGGCCGAGGGAGAATTTAGAGCAGGTAAAAATAATGGTGGAAGCGCAATTGTTGCAAATGTGACTAGTGCCGAAAGATTATTGGTTTTAAAAGCGGCAAAGATCCTGGATCTAAGCATTGCAGGAGTAGATTTTATCCGATCTAAAAATGGGGCTTTAATTATTGATGTAAGCTCTTCACCAGATCTGGAAGAGATCGAAGTTTGCTGTGGAAAAGATATTGCCAGCATGATGATCGCATCAATTGAGAAGAAATTAGCTTGGAAAAGAAATCTGAGTAGTCCTAAGTAGCACGAATCACGAATCACGAATCACGAAGTAAAGTCGGAAGTCCGAGGACCGGAGACGGGGGTCATTATTACCATGCCCGATTTTAGTTTACACTTTTCGACTACTGGATGATTAAATTATTTATTTTTTTTAATACTCTTTTCAATCCTCCGCGAAACTTTGGGACCCGATTTATCGGGCATTGTGTCCTCCTCGATACTTTTTAATTAATCCTTAATCATTTGTACATCCCTGAATAGAGTTGACCGGTTTTTAATTAATTATTTAATAATTAATCATTCATTTTTCTATCTCCCGCTGAAATCCGAGCGTTTTATTTAACTGAAAAACCGACCTCAGAGAGGTCTTATATTCATAAGTAAAAAGTAATTTCCATAGGAGATGACCCCGCTGGGGTCAATTGTTAAATTAATTTTTTATGGTCAACCTATATCAGGGACATACATTTTTTTTACTTCGTGCTCCGCGCTTCAAGCTTCAATCTTAATCCTAACATCCACACAGTTGATCCGTTCTCTATTTGCGATTAATGGATTTAAGTCAAGCTCAGTAATTTCAGGAAAATGTTGAAGCAGACTTGATATTTTAATTAAAATATTTGCTAGCACTTTTTCGTCGCTTCCTTTTTGTCCTCTGCTTCCTTTTATTAATGGATATGAACGAAGCCTTTTGATCATCTTAAGCGCTTCTTTATTATCGAATGGAGCTAAACTAGATCGAATATCTTTTAATATTTCAATATAGATCCCTCCTAATCCAACCATTACAATATGACCGATTCGTTGTTCTTTTATCGCTCCTGCAAAAAACTCTATTCCTTTTACCATTTCCTGCACGATCACTCCGTCAGCACCTTTAATTTTTAGCATTCGTTTCACCTCTTTCATGGCGAATTCGTCGCTATTTACATTTAAAGTGACTCCTTTTACGTCCGTTTTATGTATAGGACCGGAAACTTTGATCACCCATGGTTTAGGGATCACTTTTTCTATCGCCTTAATATCTTTTTCGTTCTTAATAAAGTGTATTGGACTATTTGGTATCTCGCATGCGTCCAGAACTTCAAAAGCATCAAAACTATTCAGATAAGTCCCTTTTTTATTTCGATCTAGAATCGTTCTAATCCTTTTAGTATCGATAGGGTAGTTCTCAATCTTGAGACCGCTTGGATCCGGAGTTTGATAAACCTCAGCTAAAGCAGTACCTAATACAACTTCATCAGGAAAATTAACTCTTCCCTGAGCAAGTAGATAATCTATTTCCTTCTGGGCATTGATCAGTGAAGGAAGGACCGGATAAATGGGTTTTTTACAAAAATCCATTTTCACATTTAAAACCTTATAAACGTTTTGGACATCAAAAAGGCCGGCGCTGCCAAATACAACGATCATTCCATCGATCTCTTTAAAATGATGCTCGCAATAGTCAATAATGATCCCTAATTGATCAGCTGTTCCGGTAGCGAGAAAATCGATAGGATTGCTTACAGAAGATCCGGGATACAGATATTGCTCAAGTTCTTTAGCTCTTTCGCCGGTTAATGCAGGGACTTTAAGTCCGCCTTTTTCCAATGCATCCGTTAGCATTACTGCAGAACCGCCGGCATGGGTAATAACTGCTAAATTTTTACCCTTAAGTTTTTTATAATTAAAAATGGATGCCACTGTAATAAGTTCAAAACGACCACTACAATAGACGATCCCTGCTTTTCTAAACAAGGCTCTAACTGCTATATCAGAAGATGAAAGTGCGCCGGTATGTGAAGATGCAGCGCGCATTCCACCTTCGCTAATACCAGCTTTGATTGCGGCAATTCTGCATCCTTTTTTGATAAGAGAGATGGCGTGTTTTAATAATTTATCCGGTTGCTTTATTACTTCGAGATAGAGTAATTTGATCTTAGAACTATTTTCAGGATCGAATGTTTCATCCATATGTTCTAAAACGTCCTCAACTCCAATTTGAGCGGAATTTCCAACGGAATAAACTTCATTAAAACGAAGTCCCATCATCATTCCTGATTCCATTAAAAAAACGGCAGTTGCTCCTGAACCTGAAATGAGATCTACTCCACTTTTATATGTTTTTGGCACCGGCGCAGTGAATACGCCACTGTAATTATGATTAATTACTCCAATACAATTCGGACCGATCAAACTCCCACCAACTTTTATAACCTGAGCAGCAATTTTCTTTTCCAGTTCTTTTCCTTTATCATCGGTTTCGCTAAATCCTGCCGAAATAATTATAAAGCCTCTGCATTCTTTTTTCTCACTAAGCACTTTTACTGCTTCAAGGCAGTATTTTGCAGGTATTGCAATAATTGCGAGATCAACTTCCGGGAGATCGTTTAGATCCGAAAAACACTGGAGACCCTGAACACGTTCTTCCTTAGGGTTAACGACAAATAATTTACCAGGAAATTGACTTTTTAGTAGATTTTCTACCATTTTTCCACCCGGTTTATGAACGTCGTTTGAGCCACCTACAACAACAATTGACTTCGGATGGGTAAGCTTTGAATGAAGCATACAATTTTTTATGCTAAGGTACTTACAAAAGAGTGGACTTTACATTTAAGAACTAAAAAAAAAGTTTTTTTCTTGTGCTATTTTAAATAACAGAAAGGCCTGATAGTTCCTCAAGCCGATTTCTAAGTATAACGCAGGTTTCATAATCTTCTTTTTTTAAAGCTTCCTTTAAAAGATCTCGAATAAAACTACTGTCGTCATAAAAAGGATGGTCTGAATTAAAAACTAAGTTTTTATCGATCGTCGAAAGTAAATGTTCTATTCTCTTTTCGCTTTCAATGAGTTTATTCTCATTCTTATTTTCTTCTATGATCAAATTTTTAAGATGGCTTTCCGTCTTTAATTTGTCACCAATTTTTTCCTTGTGTTTCTGCAATAAAAAACGGTTGAATTCAACCAATTCTCTTAATTCTTTTTGTTTTGATTTTACATCAGCATTTTGGAGAATCTCTTTTATAGATCTATTATTATCTTCCAGCTTCAACTTGATTCTCTCTAGGTCTAGTTTAATAATTTTCAATTCTAAATTGAAATATTTAATTCTTTCTTCCTGCATCGATTCATTTTATGAGTCTGCCTTACTACAAATAGTTTGCCTAAATCTAAAAAAGCAATGAATTGTTAACTGTTTTTCTATTTTAACAGCTAAATAATTCCCAAAATGGGAAGAAAATCTCATTTTTTAAAAATTAAGTAATACCATCCTTTTCAATTATCTTTGTGCTAAACGAAGTTAAAATGAATTGGAGCCAGTTGCTTTCAATTAGCAGATATGGAAGCAAACAAGAAGAAATTAGCAGGGATGCGATTCGTTCTTCTTTTGAGAAAGATACTGACAGAATAATTTTTTCAGAAGGCTTTCGGAGATTACAAAATAAAACGCAAGTAATTCCTTTACCAGAAGACGCTTTTGTACATAATCGACTTACCCACAGTTTAGAAGTTTCCAGTGTAGGTCGTTCCTTAGGAAAAGAAGTTGGTGAATGGCTTTTGGGAAAGTATCCTGAATTAAGATCAACGGGATTTCAGGCCTCTGATTTTGGAAGTATTGTTGCTTCCGCTTCACTCGCACACGACATTGGGAATCCACCATTTGGGCATGCAGGTGAAAAGGCCATCAGTGAATATTTTTTACATGGTGCGGGGCAATCATTTAAAAGTCACTTAAGCGATGTTCAATGGAATGACCTTTCAAATTTTGAGGGAAATGCGCACGGTTTCAGGTTATTGAATTACGCCCACTCCGGAATAAAAGGAGGGATCCGACTTACCTATGCCACTTTGGCTGCTTTTATGAAATATCCGAAAGCGAGTTATCCTGTTTTCTCCAATCCTGGGGCAAGTCAAAAGAAATATGGCTTTTTCAATTCGGAAGAAGATTTATTTAAAGAGGTCGCTTTAGAGACGGGCCTTAAATCAAGAGATAAAAACGCATTGACCTGGGCAAGACATCCCCTTGCTTTTCTTGTGGAAGCAGCAGATGATATTTGTTATTCGGTTATCGATTTTGAAGATGCTTATGGAATGGGTATCATTTCATTTGATAGTATTGAAGATCTATTTATTCCTCTTTCTGGAAAATTATTTAATGTAGATCGATATCATCAAATCGGATTCGAGAGTCAAAAAGTAAAATATTTAAGAGCTATATCCATTTCCAACCTTGTTAAATCGCTTTCTGAAGTTTTTATAGATAATGAAGAGGAGATCCTTAATGGTACTTACGATAAACCTTTAATGAAGGAATCGGAGCTAAAACCTTGGGTAGAAAGAATTATAGATATAAGTGTTGAAAAAATTTATGGATCAAAAGCGGTGCTGGCAATGGAAACAGCAGGTTTTGAAGTATTAAATGGTTTAATGGAAACCTATGTGGGTGCAATAAATAATGTATATGATGGAAATGGATCCTATTCATCTAAAACAATAGTTAAACAACTTCCTGAAGAGTGCTTTGACCTAAAGGGAAAGATAGATGAAGATCTATATACGCGTTTATTAAAGATCACTTCTTATGTGGCATCGATGACAGATTCACAAGCCATCAGACAATACCGTCAACTAAAAGGAATAGAATTACCAAAAAGATAATAGTATGAATAACGATGTAATAAAATTAAAACCAAATGCTGTTTGGACGCATTTTGAAATGTTAAATGAGATTCCAAGAGGATCGAAAAAAGAAGAAAGAGTAATTGCTTTCATGAAGTCTTTTGGAGAAAGATTAGGATTGGACACCTCGGTTGATGAAACCGGTAATGTTTTGATTCGAAAACCGGCTTCTAAAGGTTTTGAGAATAGAAAAGGGGTTGTTCTGCAATCGCATTTAGATATGGTTCACCAAAAAAATTCTGATTCTGATTTTGATTTTGATACTCAAGGAATTCAGACTTATATAGATGGAGAATGGGTAAAAGCAAAAGGAACTACACTAGGAGCAGATAATGGAATGGGCGTGGCAGCGATCATGTCGATCTTAGCAGATAATACGATTGAACATGGACCATTAGAAGCCTTTTTTACTATTGATGAGGAGACTGGAATGACCGGTGCTTTTGGTTTAAAAGGAGGATTATTAAAAGGAGATATTTTGTTAAATCTCGACTCTGAAGATGAAGGAGAACTCTATATTGGTTGTGCCGGAGGAGCAGATTCAACGATCACGGATTCCTATAAATCAACGAGTATTCCTTCAGGACATGTAGCATTAAAAGTTGCGATTAGAGGATTAAAAGGCGGGCATTCCGGAATGGATATCATTTTAGGAAGAGGAAACGCCAATAAATTACTTAATCGACTTTTGCTCGAATTAAAAGAAAAATTTGAGATCGGTCTTTCTTCATTCGACGGAGGAAGTTTACGAAATGCTATTCCAAGAGAAGCGACTGCCGAATTATTAATGCTAAGTGGGGATAAAGAAAAAATAAAGTCTTTTGTTAAAGCCAGAGAAGAAGTTTATAAAGCAGAGTTTGGAGCTATCGAACCGGCATTAAAAATTGAGCTTTCTGATATGGATTTGCCAAAAGATCGCGTTCCCTCAGACTATTTAAATAAATTATTATGGGCTGTTGACGCTGCACCTAATGGAGTGATCGCCATGAGTAAGGATATTGAAGGCTTAACCGAAACCTCGGTTAATATGGCGAGGGTACTTATAAAAGAAGGGGAAGTAAAATTCCTATTCCTGAACCGAAGTTCTGTAGATTCAAGAAAGATCGCATTGATGCAAAAAATAAGCAGCGTATTTTCTTTAATGGGTGCTGCCGAGATCAAACATCATGGATCTTATCCCGGATGGGAACCTAATCCGAATTCGGCGATACTGGAAACCATGAAAAAGGGTTATGAACGTATGTTTGGGAAAGTACCAGAAGTAATGGCTATACATGCCGGTTTGGAATGCGGGATCCTTGGTCAGAATTATCCAGGAATGGATATGATCAGTTTTGGTCCTACCATTCGTAATCCGCATTCACCTGATGAAAAGGTGAATATAAAAACAGTGGGCTTGTTTTGGGATTATTTATTGGATACCTTAAAACACATTCCTGTAAAAGACTAAATCAAAGTGAAAATATGACTGTATCCGGATGTCGATTCTGAAAAATTGACATTCGGATTTTTCTTTTTAGTCAGCTTGGCAGCAAAGTTTTACAAGGCATATTTTTTGAACGAGTAGGGTTGATAATGATTGTTTAATTTAAAATTTTACGCTATGACTATCATGAAGTATAAAGCAAACAGACCTGTACTTCGATCATTATTAGATGATTTTTGGGGTACAAACATTTTTGATGACACCCTTTTGAATGAAAATAAATGGGTACCTGCAGTGAATGTAAAAGAAACTGAAAAATCTTTTACTATGGAGTTGATGGCTCCGGGATTTGATAAGGAAGACTTTCATGTTTCTTCTGAGAATGGACTTTTAACCATCGAAGGTAGAAAAGAGAAGGAAGAAATAGAAAATGAGGAAAACTATACCCGAAGAGAATTTATATCTAATTCTTTTTCAAGGTCATTTACACTTCCAGACAATATCATTTTAAAAGATATCGATGCGAAATATGATAAAGGAATGCTGATCTTACATTTGAAAAAAATGAGCCTTCCTGAGTCTAAAAAGCTTGAGATCAAGATTAAATAATGTTAGTTTAAAATAAAAAAGGCTACGTTGAGTAGCCTTTTTTATTTATAATACTTAATAAATTAGTCTACTACAATCTTCTTAACTTTTCCGTATTTATCCGAACCGATTCTTATCAGATAAACACCGGCTGCTGCATAGGACATATCCAGATCGTATTGAAAAGTTCCGTTTTGTTCATATACTCTGTTGTAAAGTACATTTTGACCAAAAACATTATGTACTGTGATATAATAAGGATCTGCTAAATTTTCAGAAGTGAAACTTAGTAAGTAATGGTTTTCGGAAAGATATTGGATAGTTAGATCATTAACTGATACTTGCTTTTCGTCCAGTCCGATGGAAAGGTCAATATTTACACTATAATCTTCTGTTTCACCATAGGTTGTTTCAATGCAAGCGTCTTCAGGTACACCATTATTCCAATTTGTTTTAGCCCGCATTAAATGTTCTCCAAGCGCTGCATTAGCATCAATTGTAAAGTCGGTGGTTGCGGTAAACACACCTTCAGCCTGATTATTCCCCAATTCAAAATCATCAATAATGAGCTCATCATTTTCAAAAACAAAATTGTCATTAAAATCGATCCACACTTTTACAAATTGATCACCATAACCGGTAGTAACCGTAAGATCATTTGTTGAGCCGGGATATAATTGAGCTATTAAATCACTGTAATCTGCATAACCATCATTAGAACATCCACTTTCATTGTCAATTGTTGTCAATTGAAAAAGTTGAAATCCATCGCCAAAGGAACAATTAGTAAATGGAGTACAGTTACTATTCTCGATAAATGCAAAACTCGTATCATTTTCTAAATCAGAATCTTCCAATAAAGAAGTGAAAGCGATTAAATTGTATTCAACAAATACAGATAGGTCAACTGTTTCCGTGAAAGTATAAGTCATCACTCCAGGTCCGTCAAAAGGTCCAGGAACTATTTCTGTTACAACATCTCCTGAGTTTAAAATATAGGATACTTCAAAATCGCTTTGTGTAGCTCCGCCAAAATTTTGAATTTTAACGGTTACGGCTTCATTAGATGCTAATAGACTTCCGGAAGAAGGGCTTGATATCTCGACAATACCAAGGTCATTTGGAAGCAGATGTTTAACAAGACTTGTTATTGTATCATTTTCATTATCCTCATCTCCTAAATAGCTGGTATATGCTGTGATGGCATACACATTTTCTAAAATTGAAAAGTCTTCAGTGGCAATAAATGAATATTGAACCGTTGTTGTTGGAGGAATAGTATCAATATAATTCTCAGTATATAAGGTTCCTCCATCTACTGAATAACTAACAGGAATATTCCAGATTGAATCCAGCCCGAAATTTCGGATAGAAACAGTTATTATTTCTGCATCACTCAAAGTACCATCAGTGGGTTCATTAATGGCGATAATTCCGGCATCGACATTAAAATTCGGGACTAATTTAAAGGCTCCAACAATGTCTGTTCTATCCCCACCGGCTTTAAAGTATTCTGCGATATGCCAGAAAGTTTGATCGTCTGTCGGATCCATAGTTAATTGAGCATAATCTCCGTATCTATTTGAAGCACTATTTCCGGGTCCATCTATAATGGTATTTTCTTCAACGGTCATTTGATTTAAAGGGTCATTTGAAAATCTTCCTGTATATCTGATACTGGTAGAAATTTCAGCACTTACTACAGAATAGCCAAGTCCAATATTTCCTTGTTCATCCATGGCAATACTTCCACACCATGCATTGTGCCCGTCGGGTTGTTCATAGCTTCCTTCCTGATAGATATACCAGTCATCACCATCGTTGTCCTGACGTAGCTCGTACCAGCGAATACCGGCCAGATTATTAGCATCATCGAGGTTAACGGAAAAATTAATGACTGCAGAATTATGATCTTCGAAACGACGATATTGTGCCATTTGCATTACATATCCTGAAAAACCTGAAAATTCAGGTCCTGTAGGTTGCGGAATATTATCCCATAAGCCACCATTAAAGACAGTATTGAAAACCTCAGTTTCTAATTCTAAAGGAGAAGATATAGTCGAATTAGCAGGATTTAGCCAATCAACATCTATTGTCCAAATATTTAAATGGTCTGTAGTGACTCCTGACCAGGAATCGTCTTGCATATAAACAATCGGCATTCCTCCGGCTGGAGGCAGTTCAGGTCCATTGCAATTAAAACTTAATGGACAAAGCCAAGCACTGTAAGTGATCGATGGCAAAGGAAAGCCAATAAATTGTGCATTTGTGCTTCCTACAAGCATCGAATCGCGTTCCATTACAAAAACAGCATCATCAGAAGCAGGATCAGCAGCATTGTAATTGCTTGTAACGTAATAACCATCTGACCATACTGAAAATTTAGGGTAATCTGGAAAGGCATCTGTTTCAAATTGATAGGTATACCATCCATCATTTACCGGATCCGAACCTTGGCATACAGCGATTAAAAAACCATTTCCATAAAACTGAGTGATTAAAAAACGATCTGCAAACTTATCATAGATCACAATGGGATCTCCGTTTTCTTGTCCTGGCCAAAGGTTGGTGAAATCAGCTGCCGGAGCAAGTTCATTTCCCTCTTTATCCCAAAATTTATATCCCATATTCCATGCGTTAACATAGTGGTTCGGACCTGCTGCTCCTGATGGATCTGTCGGAGTCCAAATGGTGCTTTCGGATGCGTCCCAAGATATGATTGGCTCAGTAGAAGGATTTTTTATTAAGTCTTCTTTCTTTATTCTTAATGGATCTTGGCCAATAGGTAGCCCTTTTCCCGGAATTATTTGATTTCCATTTATCCTCATCGGATTGATCTCAATATTTTTTTGCTTTGTTTTTACCGAATCATAGGCGATAAAAGTTCCATCTTCTATTTTCGAAGCGAGGGAAGGTGCTACCCAAACTGTTTTTGCTTTTTTAATGCTACTTGGGGACGTCTTTTCATTTTGGCATATAGCCGCTATATTGATTAAAAAAAGAGCAAATAAAATCAAGGAGAGCTTTCTCATAGTAGGTGTGATAAGTGTTAGTGGTTTTAATTAATTTTGAAATATACAAAAAAAGGCTACTAATTGTAGCCTTTTATATTTTCAAGTAGCTAATTGTTAATTGACTACGATCTTTTTTACTTTTCCAAATTTGTCAGATCCTAATCTTACCAGGTAGATTCCGGGTGCGGCATAGGACATATCGAAGTCGTAAAAATAATGACCATTTTCACTTCTAACTAAATTGTAGATCACTTGTTGACCGAGTGAATTATGAACCGAGATCCGCAATGTTTCTGTTGAATTCAGGTCTATATAGTTTACTTCAAAATGATTATTTGGTAGATAACGGATGACCATATTATTTTTTTCCTTTATGCTTTCATTAATATCATTAAAGAAAGCGATGTCGGCGGTATAATCTTCTGTTTCCCCACGATTTGTTTCTTCACAGGCATTTTCAGGAACTTCATTGTCTCGATTTGCTTTAGCACGCATTAAATGCTCACCAAGGCTGGCATTCCAGGCAACGGTTAAATCCATCGTTTCGGTAAACGGACCATTGTTACCTGCTCCTTCAGCCATTAAGAAATTATCGACGACAACTTCATCGTTTTCGAATAAAAAATTGTCATTATAATCGATCCAGACTTTTATATATTGGTCGTCATGGTCAGTAGTAACCGTAAGATCATAAGTATTTCCTTGCAAAAGATCTGCAACCATGTCTGTAAAATCGCCATAACCATCTTCCGAGCAATCGGATGGGTTATTAAGGTTACTTACACTAAATAATTTGAAGCCATCCCCTATAGAACATAGGGTGTTTGGAGTACAAATAATACTTTCCACATAAGTAATATTAGTATCATTATTTAAGTCTACATCCAGATCTAAAGAAGTGTAACACTTAAATTCGTGAACAGCAATCGCTGAAAGATCAGCAGGAGTATTAAAAGTATACTCCAGAGTATTTAAAACACCAATTGGACCTTCAACGATTTCAGTAACAGGTGCTGCTCCGTCCAGGATATAACTTACTTCGAAGTTACTCTGAGCCATTCCTCCATAATTTTTAATTTTAATTGAGATCAATTCCGAGTCGGTCAAATCATTGGATGATTCCGGAGCTAGTAGTGAGCTTACTCCCATGTCGTTTGGATCAATATGCGAAACGTTTGTACAAAGAGTGTCGTTTAAATGATCCTCATCTGTTGCAAGAGAAGTATATGAGCAGATTTCATAGTTATTACCTAAAATGGATAGATCAGCAGTAGTTGAAAAAGAATATTGAACTGTAGTTGAAGGAGGAATCGTATCGTCATATACCTCACTTATCAATGTTCCGCCATCAACAGAATAATTTACAGGAACATTCCAAATAGAATCGATTCCGAAATTTCGAATCGAAACGGTAATTATTTCGTTAGCAGTTAAAGTTGCTTCTGTAGGAGAATCGATCGTTAAAATTCCAACATCGGCAGTAAGATTCGGTGCCAGTTTAAATGCTCCAACGACATTTCTTCTGCTGCCGCTGAAATACTCAGCAATGTGCCAAAATGTTTTATCATCTATTGGATCTATTGTCATTTGAGAATAATCTCCATATCTTAAATTAGGATTGTTCGAATTTCCGACCTCAAGTGTATCTTCAATTACGGTCATTTCATTTAATGGGTCGCTTTCATACCTTCCCGAATAGCGAATACTAACCGATTGTGTTTCGCTAACTACAGTATAGGCAAGTCCGATATTTCCTAAAGCATCCATTGCCATACTTGCTGAAAAAGCACTATGACCATCAGGTTGTTCGTGAGTTCCTTCTTGGTAGATCGTCCAGTTATCGCCATCATTGTTTTGACGTAATTCATACCATCGAATTCCTGCATGGTCACTTGTAACACCTAAATCGACAACAAAATTAAATACAACCGAATTATGATCCGGAAAACGACGGTACTGTGCCATGTACATAATGGTTGCTTGAAGGGCATCAATATCCGGTCCTGATGGTTGAGGCAAATTACTAAATGATCCACCATCAAAAACACTCTTGAATGCGGCCGTATTTAATATTTGAGGATTCGATATTGTGGAGTTATTTTCATTTTCCCAATCCACATCGATAGTCCAGATCTTTAAATGATCGGTGGAAACACCAAACCATGCATTATCTTGTAAATAAACTATTGGAGCACCACCTGCAGGTGGTAATTCAGGCCCATTACAGTTAAAACCTAATGGGCTAAAAAAACCGCTGGTAGTAATTTGCGGCAATGAAAATCCTTGCATCTCTGCGGTTTCATCTCCAATAATCATTTTATCTCTATTGATCACATAAACAACATCGCTGGTGGTTGCTGAATTAGAATTTTTATTGGAAGTGATATAATATCCATCAGACCAAACAGAAAATTTCGGGTAATCTGGAAACGAATTGGTATTGAAGCGATAGGTGTACCAACCATCATTTACCGGATCCGAACCTTGACAAATAGCTACTAAAAATCCATTTGGAGTATCCGAAAATTGAGATATAACAAAGCGATCGGCAAATTTATCATAGAAAACGATCGGATCACCCAAATCTTCACCGGGAAAAATATTTGAAAGGGACGAAGGTGAGGTTAATGAATTCCCTTCTTTATCCCAAATTCTAAATGATGAATTCCAAGCATTAACATAATGATTTGGACCAACAGCACCCGTTGGATCTGTTGGAGTAGAACCAGAAGTTGCAGCATTCCATGTGATGATAGGAGATTTTGAAGGATTATTGGTTCGATTGCTCGGGTCGATTCTAAGAGGATCACCATCAATTGGAGTTCCTTTTCCCGGAACTACTTTATTCCCATCCCTTCTCTTAGGATTATATTCTTTAATGACATCAACTGCTTCTATAAAAGTACCATCATTAATTCGTGAGGCGATCGAAGGAACAATCTGCATATAATTAGCCTGAGTAAATGAAGTTGCGCTAAACTTCTCTTGTTCATTTTGAGCAATACTTATAGTGCCTAAAAAAAGAATTAATGATAATGATAAAAAAATGTTTTTCATATTTTGAACGATTCGATA
>JAHECK010000095.1:0-5775 GCA_024641785.1 Flavobacteriales bacterium
AAAGACAACTTGCCAATAGTGAATTATTCACTTCAAGTATGGTCCGTTTATTTGATGCCGTTGCATCGATATTAAATTTAAAAGATAAAAACACTTTTCATGGTCAGGCAGCGATGCTTTTAGAAGCTAAAGCGTCCGAATATGAGAATGGATCAGACCTAAAAAGTTATACCTTCTTAAATTCCTCTATGGAGTTTGATCTTAAGATCTTATTAAGTGAAATCATTAAAGATGTCAATGCAAAAAAACAGAGCGCTGAAATCGCATTTCGCTTTCATTATAGTTTAGTAGCTTATATAAAATGGCTGGCTGAAAAAGGAAATTGCCAAAAACTCAGTTTTAGTGGAGGGGTCTTTCAAAATAAATTACTCGTTGATCTGATCACAAAAAAATTAAGCCATTTTAACTTGTATTTCCATCAACAACTATCTCCAAATGATGAATCTGTTTCATTTGGACAATTAATGCATTATCTTCACATAAGCAGTAAATCCATAGCATGAAGTATTTAGAAGAATTTAGAGACCCGGAGCTTGCCCATAAAATTGTCGGTGAAATTAAAGCCCTTACCACAAAAAAATGGAATATCATGGAAATTTGTGGTGGACAAACACATAGTTTGGTGAAAAATGGAATTATAGATGTTCTTCCAAAGGACATTACTATGATCCACGGACCAGGTTGTCCTGTATGTGTTACTCCTGTTCATCTTATTGATAAAGCGGTCTTTCTTTCATTAAGGAAGGATACGATCCTGTGTTCATTTGGAGATATGGTAAGAGTACCCGGTTCTTCAAAAAGTTTATTGCAAGCGAAAGCTGAGGGAGCTGACCTTAGACTGGTCTATTCCCCATTAGAAGCGGTTAAAATTGCCAAAGAAAATCCAAACAAAGAGGTTATCTTTTTTGCTGTGGGATTTGAAACTACAGCTCCTGTAAATGCATTGTCGGTTATTCAGGCTTATAAACTAGGACTTACAAACTATTCTATTCTAGTATCTCATGTTCTTGTGCCTCCGGCTATGGATGCAATACTTTCAGATTCTACATCAAAAATTGATGGCTTTCTGGCTGCAGGTCATGTAAACACTGTAATGGGATATAAAGAATATTATCCCATTGCATTGACTTATAAAACGCCAATTGTTGTTACAGGCTTTGAACCTTTAGATCTGCTGCAAGGCATTTTAATGGTTGTGAAACAACTGGAGAATAAAACCCACGAGGTTCAAAATCAATATTCAAGAATTGTGAGTGAAGAAGGAAATTTAAGTGCCCAAAAGACCATTCACGAAGTTTTTGAGATCGCTTCTCATGATTGGAGAGGAATAGGTACGATCAATAAAAGTGGATATAAGATAAAGGATAAGTATACTCATTTCGACGCAGATCGAAAATTTAAGATCGACATTGAAAAGCACGAAGAAAATGTAGATTGTATTGCAGGTGAAATTTTAAAAGGAAATAAAAAGCCTTTTCAGTGCTCACAATTCGGAAAGAAATGCAATCCTGAAAATCCGCTTGGAGCTCCAATGGTATCAACAGAAGGTGCCTGCGCTGCCTACTATCATTTTTCTAATAATATATTTGACACTATTCATCTCTAATATGGATTCATCCACAAACTATAGATTCTCACAGAAATTTCCAATGCCACAGCTTGATAACGATATTATCACACTGGCTCATGGAAGCGGGGGTAAATTAACAAATCGTCTTCTTGATGAAGCTATCTTTAAAGTACTGGATAATCCAATGCTTGAAACACGAGGTGATGGAGCCCTATTTGAAGGAGAAGGGAAAATGGCTTTTTCGACAGATAGTTTTGTCGTTTCTCCAATTTTCTTTCCGGGTGGAAACATCGGTGAATTAGCAGTAAATGGCACAGTAAACGATATTGCAATGTGTGGTGCCATTCCAAAATATTTGTCCCTCGCATTGATCATTGAAGAAGGAATGCCTACCAAAGATCTTTGGGAGATTCTATTAAGCATTCGAGATGCCTGTCAGAAAGCAGGTGTTTTGATTGTTACCGGTGATACAAAAGTAGTAGAACGCGGAAAGGGAGATCAGATCTTCATCAATACTACCGGACTTGGAAATGTGTTGCCGGAAAGTAAATTGGACGTATTTTCAATACAGGAAGGGGATTGTATTCTTATCAATGGAAGTATTGCTGATCATGGAATGGCCATTTTATCAAAAAGAGAAGGCTTGCAATTTGAATCAGATATTGTAAGTGATACGCAAGCATTAAATGACCTGACCACTGATCTGATCAAAAAATTTTCATCTTCAATAAAACTATTTAGAGATCCTACACGAGGAGGAGTTGCGACTGTGCTGAATGAAATAGCCTTACAAACCCGTTTGGGTATTGCGCTCGATTCCAACAACCTGCCAGTAAATAAAACGGTTGCTAGTGCCTGCGAACTCTTTGGTTTAGATCCTTTATATGTTGCCAATGAAGGCAAGTTTATTTGTATCGTTAAAAAAGAAGTTGCTGATGAGATGATTGCTTTTATGAGTAATCATCCCAAAGGGAAAGCTGCAGCAAAAATTGGGGAATTCTGTACCGATCATCCGGGCAAGGTGATTGCAAAAAGTTTGTTTGGAGGCAATCGTGTAATTGTAATGCCTGTAGCGGAACAGTTACCGAGGATTTGCTAAATTAAATTTCAGAGGGTCAGGAGTCAATAGGTTCAGAAGTTAATTTCATTTTTAGATCTAAAAATTCAATCATTTATGCATTTATGCACTCATGTATTTATGCATTCTTAACTAATTTATATTCATTCTAAATAACTATTATTAAACTAATTATTAGCTTGATAATTCGTAACTTAAATGAATATTTCAAGCGAATCTAAATTTACTTTAGCATGTGTTTTAGTAACTCTTTAAGAATAAGATGGTTTAGTCACATAGCAGGAAAAGTGCTTTTTTTAATTTGCCTCGACTTGAAACAAAAATTGGAACTAATTATTCACAAAACTATCATATATCCATGAATTATGGCTTTGTAATTGATAATCGAAAATGCATTGGTTGTCATGCCTGCACTGTAGCCTGCAAATCGGAACACGATGTTCCTGTAGGGGTTAACAGAACCTGGGTAAAACAAACTGAAAAAGGTGTATTTCCTGATACCAGAAGGGTTTTTTCTGTTTTGCGATGTAACCATTGCGAAGATGCACCTTGTGTAACTATCTGTCCTGTTGAAGCGCTTTATACACGCGAAGATGGAATTGTAGACTTTAATAACGACCGTTGTATTGGTTGTAAATCGTGTATGCAAGCTTGTCCTTATGACGCTTTGTATATCGATCCTAATACGCAGACTGCAGCGAAGTGTAATTATTGTTCGCCTCGTATCGATGTTGGTTTAGAACCGGCTTGTGTAAATGTTTGTCCTGAACACGCTATTATAAGTGGTGACATGGATAATCCTAAAACTGAGATCGCTCAGCTTCTTTCCAGAGAGCAAGTAAGCGTAAGAAAACCAGAAAAATCTACGAAACCAAACGTTTATTATATCGATGGTGATCTTGCCTCACTTAATCCAACCACTACTGAAAGAAGTGATCGCTATTTTTGGAATTCACAATCGAGCGGTGTTGGTCATTATGCACGTTTTGTTGAAACACTTGCTAAAAAACATGACCCTAAAAATCCAAGTGGAGAAGTTCAGTTTAATTCGATAAAAAGTACTACTACTACCTATGCCGGTAATACTGGCCAGTCCTGTTCAAATGAAACAGAGAAAAATGGTTTAAATGAAAACGATGCCCGAAGGATCTATGATACTCCTGATAAGGGGATCTTATGGGGATGGGAAGTAGCAGGTTATGTGATGACTAAAGCGATATCTGCCGGAGCTTTACTGGTCTTATTCTTAGCCTTTATATTCAATTTTAGTGATGTTAGTATTACCAATTTATGGTTGAGCATTGGAGCCGGATTATTCTTCCTTGCTGCAACAGGTATTTTATTGGTTATGGATCTGGATCAACCTAAACGATTTGTTTATGTGCTCTTAAGACCACAATGGAAATCTTGGTTGGTTCGAGGAGGATATTCAATAACTGTATATGGTGGTCTATTATCACTATTAGCCTTGTTTACCTTATTAGAAATGGATCTTGTTGTGACCATTTTATTATGGGCTTCCGCTCTTATCGCTATACTAGTAGCTGTTTATACTGCTTTCCTATTCGCACAGGCAAAAGGAAGAGATTTCTGGCAAAGTCCAACTCTTGCATTACATATGCTGATCCACAGTTTTATGGCAGGAGCTGCATTTTTTACTATTAGTAATGTTGTTTTTGAAAGTACTCCTGACTGGGGTTTATTCCTATCTTATGTCTTATACATTTCTATTGGATTAAACTTATTTATTATGTTGATCGAACTTACGATGACACATCCAACAGAAGATTCAAAAAGAGTCGCCCATATGATTGTTAGTGGCAGATATAAAAACAAATTCTGGTTTGGAAGTATCTTAATTGGAAATGTGCTCCCATTAATATTGATATTTATAGGAGGTGGATGGATCACAGCCCTTGCAGGACTTTTAGTAATCATTGGAATTTATCTAACAGAAAGTATCTGGATAGAAGCTCCACAACGAATTCAATTAACCTAATTTTTTAATTTGAGATCATGGCTTATAAACATAAACCAACACTTATAGAGAAAATTGCTGAGGGTATTGGATTGATTCCAAAACTTCATGAAGATCTTGGAATTGATATTCCACGGATTACTGAGCCCGGTGATTTAACTAGCTATCCGCCACCGGAAATGTGGGATAACTGGGAGGAATATGAATCCAAAGGCTGGAGCAAAAAAGTTAAGAAAAACTATTCCATTGTTCCTACAACCTGCTTCAATTGTGAATCAGCTTGTGGCTTATTGGCTTATATCGATAAAGAAGATAATAGTATAAGAAAATTTGAAGGAAATCCTTACCATCCGGCAAGTCGAGGTCGAAATTGTGCGAAAGGACCAGCTACAATAAATCAATTAACAGATCCCGACCGTATTCTTTATCCAATGAAACGAAAAGGGAAAAGAGGAGGCGGAGATTGGGAACGTGTTAGCTGGGATGAGGCGCTCAATGATATAGCCGGAAGGATCAATAAAGCCTTAAAAGAAAAACGCAATAATGAGATTGCTTACCATGTAGGAAGACCGGGTCATGAAGGCTATATGGACCGTGTGTTAAAAGCATGGAACGTAGACGGTCATAATAGTCATACCAATGTTTGCTCTTCCGGAGCACGATTTGGATATAATATATGGCATGGATATGACCGCCCCTCTCCTGATCATGCAAATGCAGATTTCATTTTATTAATTTCTGCTCACCTGGAATCCGGTCACTATTTTAATCCTCATGCTCAACGAATTATCGAAGGGATGATGAATGGAGCAAAATTAGCCGTGATGGATCCACGCCTTTCAAATACAGCTTCGATGGCTGATTATTGGATGCCGACTTATCCTGGAACGGAAGCCGCTGTTTTATTAGCGATGGCAAAAATTATCATGGAAGAAGGATTGTACAATCATGATTTTATGAATGATTGGGTAAACTGGGAGGAATATCTTGAGAAAAAACACCCTGAGGTTGAAGTGAAATTTGAGAATTTTATTTCTACACTTATTGAAGTTTATGCTGAATACACTCCTGAATTTGCAGAAAAAGAAAGTGGTGTTAAAGCAGATATGATTAGAGATATTGCACGCAGAATAGGACGGGCCGGAAAAC
>JAHECK010000095.1:5785-12478 GCA_024641785.1 Flavobacteriales bacterium
GGCGAAGTGCAGCTGCCGGTAATCTCGGAGGATGGGCAGTTTCTAGAACTTTACATTTCCTGAATGTATTGACAGGAAGTGTTGGCACGGTTGGAGGAACTTCACCTAGTGCTTGGAATAAATACAAACCAAAATTCTTTGATAATCCACCTGCTCAGAAATTCTGGAATGAACTTCATTTCCCAGATGAATACCCTATGGCATTCTTCGAAATGAGTATGCTTCTTCCGCATTTCTTAAAAGAAGGGAGAGGAAAATTAGATACCTATTTTACACGTGTTTTCAACCCTGTATGGACTTATCCTGATGGTTTTTCATGGATAGAAGCCCTTTCAGATGAAGAAAAAGTAGGAATGCATATTGCAATGACACCTACATGGAATGAGACCGCTTATTTTGCAGATTATGTATTACCTATGGGACTTGCTTCAGAGAGACATGATCTAAATTCATATGAAACGCATGGAGCTGTCTGGATCGCTTTCCGCCAGCCTGTTTTAAGAGAAGCTGCCCGAAAAAGAGGAGAACCTGTAGCGCTTACCTATGAAGCTAATCCCGGCGAAGTTTGGGAAGAAGATGAATTTTGGATCGAACTCTCATGGCGAATGGATCCGGATGGAAGTTTAGGGATTAGAGATCATTTTATCAGTCCTTACCGTCCAGGTGAAAAAATCAATGTAGACGAATACTACCAATACATTTTCGAACATACCGAAGGTTTACCAGAAAAAGCAGCCCTGGAAGGGATGACCCCTCTGGACTATATGAGAAAATATGGTGCTTTTGAAGTTGAATCACATGCCTACCAAAAAAACCTAAAGGAACTTTCCAAAAAAGATCTGGAAGGAAGTACCGTGGATGAAAAATCACGAACAATTTATAAAGATGGCAAGTCGATCGGTTTAATGGTGGATGGAAATGCTTTTGCCGGCTTCCCTACCCTATCTAGAAAACAAGAATTTTTCTCTCAGACAATGATCGATTGGAAATGGCCTGAATATGATATTCCGGTCTATATCAAATCGCATATTCATGAAGACAATATGGATCGATCTAAAGGTGAATTTCCTTTGGTTCCAACTTTCCGACTACCAACTTTAATTCACTCCCGTTCCGCAAATTCAAAATGGCTGAATGAAATTTCCAATCGGAATCCGGTCTGGATGCATACTTCGGATGCTAAAAAACTTGGAATCAAGACCGATGATATGATCCGTGTTAATACGGACATTGGATATTTTGTGGATAAAGTATGGGTAACCGAAGGAATGAAACCCGGAATTGTAGCTTGTTCTCACCATATCGGAAGATGGAGAAGACCGGAGGATAAAGTGAATAATCGATGGGGAATGAACACTGTAAATATTGAAAATAAGGGTGATGGAAAATGGAAGATGAGTACGATCAAAGGAATTCAACCTTCTGTATCAAGTGATCCTGACACTTCAAGGATTTTCTGGAGCGATGGTGGAGTTCATCAGAATATCACCTTCCCTGTTCATCCCGATCCAATAAGCGGAATGCAATGCTGGCACCAAAAGGTAAGACTTGAAAAAGCAAGACCTGAGGACCAATATGGCGATATTTCGGTGGATACAAATAAATCTTTCGCAGTCTATAAAGAATGGTTAAGCTGGACTCGTCCTGCTCCCGGGCCGAATGGGGAAAGAAGACCAATTCATTTCCCTCGGGCTTTAAGACCGGATGAATCTACTTTTTATAAAGATAAAAAGCCAAGCGATAATGCTTAACAATAAATAATAATTGAAATAAGAAACATTCGGCATTTAATAGCCGAATGTTTTTTAGTTTTAACAGTTAATTGAAAAACAAAGTAGCACATAAAATTCTCCCCTTTTTAGCATGGTTACCCATGGTAAACAAGTCGACTATTAAAGCCGATCTGGGAGCTGGAATTACGAATGCAGTAATTGTATTACCTCAGGGGGTAGCTTTCGCAATGATTGCCGGCTTACCTCCTATTTATGGTTTATATACAGCCATTATCGCTCCTATCGTTACCGCATTATTTGGTTCATCCCGTCATCTGATCTCCGGTCCGAATACGCCTGTGTCCCTCATTGTATTTGCCACTTTAAGTGTTTATGCCGCGCCGAACTCGATCGAATTTATCGAGCTTGCTTTTGTATTGACCTTTATTTCCGGAGTGCTTCAATTCATGATGGGAGTGATACGAATTGGAACCTTAGTCAACTTTGTATCGAATGCTGTAATTGTTGGTTTTACAGCAGGTGCTGCTTTACTGATCATCACATCGCAAGCAAAACATTTGTTTGGAATCGCTGTTCCTTCAGGTTCTTCATTTATCGATAATTGGGAGTACATAATAACACATATCAAAGACACAAACCTTTATGTTTTTGGAATAGCCTTATCCACGCTTATCTCTGCCGTCATTTTTAAAAAATTGACTAAATATATTTCTTGGCTGCCTCATTTACTTTTGGCGATGATCGTTGGTAGTTTAGTCGCTTATTATGGTGCACAAGGAGTGGATGGAATTGCTTTGGTTGGAGAATTACCCTCTCAACTTCCTCGTTTTCATTGGCCACATTTTACACGAGAAAACATTACTTTCCTTACTCCAAATGCTTTTGCAATTGCTCTATTAGGGCTTATCCAAGCTATTTCAATAGCACGAGCCATTGCAGTGAAATCGCATCAGCAATTAGATTCAAATCAGGAGTTTATAAGCGAGGGATTGTCAAATATCGTTGGTGGAACAATGATGTGTTATGCAAGTTCTGGTTCATTTACACGATCCGGGATCAATTACGATGCTGGAGCTAAAACCCCAATGTCAGCCATATTTGCTGCTTTAACTTTGGCTCTTATCTTATTGTTTGTAGCTCCTCTCACCGCCTATTTGCCCATTTCTGCAATGGCGGGAATTATTTTACTTGTTGCCTACAATCTTATTGACTTTAAATTAATTGCAAGATATGCGAGAACAAATAAAGAAGAATTTGGAGTTTTAATCGTTACTGCTCTTTCTACTTTATTTTTAGAACTTCAATATGCTATTTATATTGGAGTGATCTTATCACTTGGTTTATATCTGAATAAAACTTCCAAACCAAGAATTGTAAAATTAGCGCCAAATCCAAAATTATCTGGAAGGCACATGCAGAACATCGAATTATACCATTTAGATCCTTGTCCACAATTTACGATCTTACGAATTGATGGATCCATATTTTTTGGGGCTGTAGAACATATCTCAAAAAAGCTTAATAAGCCGTTAAATGAAGGTATAAAGCATGTATTAATTGTAGCACAGGGCGTCAATTTTATTGATATTGCAGGTGCGGACATGTTAAGTCAACAAGCCGAGAAATACAGAGCTGCCGGTGGCCAGCTATACATTTCAGGAATGAAGAAAAAAGCAAGGGATATCTTTGCTAAGGGAAAATACAATGAACTATTTGGAGAGAATAATATATTTGTCAATAAGGAAGATGCTATTACCTCCATTTATCAGAATCTAGACAAAGAAATTTGTAAAAGATGCAATGTCAGAATATTCAATGAATGTGAAGCTGAATTTGGGAAACGAAAGCTCATAGAGAAGAAGCAAAAATTATCATAATAGAATTTACTTTCAGCATAAAAACTATCTTTGATGGCTTAAATAAAAGCCAAATAATTGCCAGAAAAATCTTCATCCAAAAAAGCATTATTAGGGAAACTATTTCCCTTTTTACTTTGGTTCCCTTTAGTAAATAAAAGCAGCATTAAAGATGATGCAATGGCTGGGCTTACAAACGCTGTTATTGTATTGCCACAAGGTGTTGCCTTTGCAATGATCGCCGGCCTCCCTCCTATTTATGGGCTATACACAGCTATTGTGATTCCTATTTTTGCTGCATTATTCGGATCTTCTTTTCATCTTATATCCGGACCTACTACTGCCATTTCCATCGTATTATTTTCTTCATTAAGCGAGTTCGCAGAACCCGGAACGGCATCCTTCATTGAATTAGCATTCATCATGACTTTTATTGCCGGCCTAATTCAATTATTAATGGGAATTGCAAGGTTGGGAAGTTTAGTCAATTACGTTTCTCATTCGGTTATTCTTGGATTTACATCAGGGGCCGCCATTTTAATTGCAAGTAGTCAATTAAAACATGTTTTGGGAATTAACTTTCCAAATGGCTTAAGTTTTTACCGTACTTGGGAATTTATTTTAAGCCATTTAGCAGACACAAACATTTCCGAACTTAGCATTGCTTTGATCACATTTCTTTCTGCATTATTGATCAAAAAAATAAATTCAAAGCTTCCTCACATGCTTCTTGCTATGATAGTCGGGAGTTTAGCCGCTTATTTCATCTCAAGCGGGATTGAGGAAGTTGAACTAGTAGGGAGTTTAGCTTCGAAGTTACCAAGCTTTCATTTTCCTGAATTAAGCTATTCTAAAGTCATAGCGCTTAGTCCAAGTGCTTTTGCTATTGCCCTTCTTGGTTTAATTGAAGCTGTGGCTATAGCACGAGCAATCGCTTTAGTATCGAAACAGAAAATTGATGGAAATCAAGAGTTTATTGGCCAGGGAATATCCAATATTATGGGTGGAATGTTTATGTGTTATGTCGGTTCAGGCTCTTTTACACGTTCCGGTATTAATTATCAATCAGGCGCTAAAACGCCAATGTCTGCATTATTTGCTGCAATTTCACTTGCCTTAATTCTATTGTTCATTGCACCTTTGGCAGCTCATTTACCTATTGCTGCAATGGGAGGTATTATTATGATCGTAGCTTATAACTTGATCGATATTCCTAAAATAATAGAAACTGCAAAAACGAGTAAAGAAGAATTTTCTGTTTTGCTGGTTACCTTTATGGCAACATTATTTCTGCACCTTGAATACGCAATTTACATTGGGGTGGCGTTTTCATTAATTTTTTACTTGAAACGAAAGTTTATTAACTAAAAAAATCCCTTTTGAAATAAAGGGATTTTTAGTTTATTAAAAAGCTTTTATTGTAAGAAGGTCACTTTAGCAAAACGATGTGTTTTTCCTTTTTGACCAAATAGAATAAGTTCATTTTCTGATATTTGTTCACACACTTTAGGCCTTGCCAATACTTCAGCTTCTTTGGCAGTAAATAAAGCTTTTCTAGTTTGGTTTCCTTCACAATCCATTTGAACAATAACAATTACTGCATCTTTTTTACTTCTGAATTCTTTTAATTCTTTTTTCTTAGAATTTCCGACTAAATTTTCAGAGTGATCATTAAAAATGAAATATAATTTATCTCCTATAATCGAAAGCACATATGACGAAAAATATCCATTATCATTTATTGTATGCTGTGCTTTTCCAACTTTTTTTGCCCAAACTATATTTCCTTGAAAATCGATATGAACCACTATAATATCTTTATAATAATAATGATAGCTTGTTTTTGTGCTCGTATTCCCATTAGAAGTCGTGGTACTTGTTCTCTCAATCACATAATATTGTTCACCAACTAAGAATATACTTCCATCATCACTCATGATCAGATCATCAATATCATATTTATATAATTCTACATCTTTTCCTTTTGCCTCTTTTTTTCTGGTTTTATTCTCTTCTTTATCCGACATATTCTGTGTAATAAAATCCAGATCAAATTCTTTGAAATTTTTAAGAACGATCGCTTTACTTTCACTGTCTATCTTAAGAAAAAAACAGCCATCAGCACCACTTATCCCCGTATTTGAATAAAATCCGGCGCAAATAATCTCTTTATCATCATTGATCACAATTTTCATCTCGTTCAAATACTTCCCATCCAATTTCACTAAATATTCACGAGAATTCGACTCACCTTTGTTATAAGAAATAATGATATAATTATAATTAACTTCTCCCTTTCGGGTTGATTTTAATTTGTCTTCATATTTTTTACCTAAAATATGTACGTTGCCATCATTATCTAAAATGTGACTATAGATTACAAATAATTCATCTGTATAAGGAAGTTCAATATTTTTCGACCAAATTTCATTCATTTGAACATCTAAGACATGGAAGCCAAATTTTTCATTTTCATTTTTCTCATAAGGTAAATTGTAAAATACATTGATCTTACTACTATCACTGGATAAAGTATAGCCAAAATTCCCTCTGTCTCTATATAATTTTGTCTCATAAGGTATTTCCGCAATCTTCTTTCTGTCATTATTAAGTTCTAATGACTTCTTATTTATCGTTTGAACAAATAATTCATTCTTATTTGTTTTTTTATCAGCTAAGGATGAAAAGACATAAAGCTTATTTTCCATTTGAACAATAAATTCAAATTCCATGTCCTTTTTGTTGTCTTTTATTTCAAGTTCCGTTTCTTTCAAAAGATTAACATCATTTGAAAAATGACTTAATTTAATACTTGTCGTTTGACCTATAATTATAGAACTCGATTTTGAACTCAGTGTATAAAAACCACTCGCATCATATCCTATAACATCACTCAAACTCGATTTTTTGGATTCTTTCATCTCGTCTCCCCATTTCACCTTTACATCCTTTGATTTTGATTGGCTATATACATTACTAAATGCAATCAGGGAAAGTGCTACTAAAAACAGTACTTTTTTCATAAATTCCTTTTTTCAAATCAACATATTTAATTTATAATTAACTAAATAATTTTAATATAATTACAAATAGACAATAACATG
>JAHECK010000200.1 GCA_024641785.1 Flavobacteriales bacterium
GTCATTATCAATATGAAACATTGATGTCATTGACCGGTTCAAATGCGGATCATCGCGTTGCCATTAAAGCTTCTGAAGAAGGACTGGTGGCGATCGCTATTCATAATAAAATTGCAGGTCAGCTTGGCGGACAATCTATTGACATAGATACTACCGCAGTTGACGCTTCTGTTAATGAAGCAGTAGCTGATCTGCTTTCAAATAGAGGTAGTTCTCTTGTTGTTTCCGGTTCAAATGAAGAATCGATACAAATAGTTGTTAATAAGATCAATTCACTTTTAGGAAATTACGGAAAGACCATCGATCTTGATAATCCTATTAATTTATTTAGAGGAAATGATCAAGAAGTTGCTTCTCTCGTTAAAGAAATGAATAATGGAGAAGTGGGTGTGCTGATGATATATGGAACAAATCCATCTTATTCTCTTCCTAATGCCGGTGAATTTAATTCCGGTTTGGAAAAAGTAGACACCACCATAAGCTTTAGTTTATATGCTGATGAAACAGCTTCAAAATGCCTATATGATCTTCCGGATAATCATTTCTTAGAATCCTGGAATGATTATACTCCAATTGGAGAAGAATATGCCCTGGCTCAACCTGCCATTTCTCCGCTTTACAATACTCGACAAGCTCAGGAATCCTTTTTAAAGTGGAGCGGAAAAGATCAGTCTTTTTACGACTTTATTAAAGAAACCTGGGATTTCTATATTCCTGAAACAGAAGGGTTATTTACAGATATCTGGAATAAATCATTGTTACGAGGTGTATATAACTCACAAAAATTACCGCAAACTGAGTGGATATTCGATGATGAATCTCTTAAAGGAGTAGCCTCTTCTATTAATAATATCAGTTCATCTGCGGGATCTTGGGAACTTGTGATCTATCAGAAAACAAGTATGGGTGATGGACAATCTGCTAACAATCCCTGGTTACAAGAATTGCCGGATCCAATCACTAAAGTTACCTGGGATAATTATTTCACTGTTTCTCTTGCCGATGCGGTAGATATGAATGCTAACATTTATCTGGGTGAACAAGACCCGGCTTCATTAGCTACACTTACTGTGGATGGTATTGAAATGACGTTGCCTATAATCCCTGTTCCCGGACAAAAATCCGGTTCTATCGGGGTTGCTTTAGGTTATGGACGTGGTTCAAAAGGAGAGCGAATTGGAAAAGCAGCCTACCAGACAGGGGAAGACGGACAACATATTATCGTTGACGGCTTGCCATTAGCAGTTGGAAAAAATGTTTATCCATTTGTTAAACTTGGAACGACAAATACCTACCGACAATATAATGCGGATCTAGCATTAACAGGAAATGATTATCCTGTTGCCCTTACCCAGACTCAGCATACGATCATGGACAGGGACTCCGTATTGAGAGAAACTTCCTTGAATACCTATCAAACTGAAGATAAGGAAAGCTATAACCCTGCGCATACATTACCCATGCATGAACATGGAAAACTTGTTGAAGCTCCGGTTAAAAAAGTGGACCTATGGGCGGCGCATCCTGTTGAGGGAGTTGGACACCGATGGGGAATGAGCATTGACCTTTCAACTTGTATTGGTTGTTCTGCTTGTGTTACCGCGTGTCACTCTGAAAACAACGTTCCGGTAGTAGGAAAAGATGAAATTCGAAGATCAAGAGATATGCATTGGTTGAGAATCGACCGCTATTTCACTTCTGAGATGAACAAGGAAAAAGGAGAAGAATTGGGCTTAGGTCAGGTAGAAATGTACCGACTGATGGAGCAACCTTCAAACAATCCTCAAACGGTTCATATGCCGATGATGTGTCAGCATTGTAATCACGCTTCTTGTGAAACTGTTTGTCCTGTAGCCGCTACTACACATAGTATGGAAGGGTTGAATCAAATGACCTATAACAGATGTATCGGAACACGTTATTGTGCAAATAACTGCGCATATAAAGTAAGACGATTCAACTGGTTCAATTATAATGCCTACAGTAAATTTAGTGAAGTGAATCCGGCTCAAGGTGCGATGAGCAGAATGGTTTTAAATCCTGATGTTGTTGTACGATCCAGAGGGGTAATGGAAAAATGCTCGATGTGTGTTCAGCGGATTCAGGCCGGAAAATTAGATGCTAAAAAAGCAGGTGAACCTGTACAGGATGGCGCGATACAAACAGCTTGTGCGGATGCATGTCCAACTCATGCTATTCAGTTTGGTGACTTGAATGATGTTAATTCACTTGTTCGAAATAAAGTTGAAAGTAAATTGGCTTACCTTGCCTTGGAAGAAGTTGGAACACAACCCAATGTATATTACCAAACGAAGGTGAGAAATATTAATAAAGAAAATAACGCTTAATAATCCTTTAGGATGCATAGTATAGCAGAGATACGAGAACCATTAATATTAGGTGAAAAATCTTATGGAGATATCACCAATGATGTAGTCGATCCTATTGAAAACAAAGCCCCTAAGGGCTGGTACATATTGATAGCCATTTCAGGTTTAATCGCCTTATATGGTATTGGACTCATCCTTTATTTAATAGGTACCGGAATTGGAGTCTGGGGATTGAATAAAACAATTGGATGGGCATGGGATATTACAAACTTCGTTTGGTGGGTTGGGATTGGTCATGCCGGAACATTGATTTCAGCAGTACTTTTATTATTCCGTCAGCGATGGAGAATGGCCATTAACAGATCAGCTGAAGCGATGACCATATTTGCTGTAATGATGGCTGCATTGTTTCCCGGGATCCACATGGGACGTATCTGGTTAGCTTATTTTGTATTTCCTATTCCTAATGAATTTGGATCTCTTTGGGTGAATTTTAACTCCCCTTTACTTTGGGACGTATTTGCAATATCTACTTACTTTTCAGTTTCTCTTGTCTTTTGGTACATCGGTTTAATTCCGGATTTTGCGACCATAAGAGATAAAGTTAAAAGCCCGGTAATGAAAAAGGCCTACGGCGTGCTTAGCTTTGGATGGTCAGGAAAGGCTAAGAACTGGAATCGTTTTGAAGAGGTTTCACTGGTTTTGGCAGGTTTAGCTACACCTTTAGTGTTCTCTGTTCACTCGATCGTATCTTTTGACTTTGCTACTTCCGTTATTCCGGGTTGGCATACCACGATATTCCCTCCTTATTTCGTTTCCGGAGCGGTGTTTTCCGGTTTTGCAATGGTGCAAACGCTATTGCTTGTAATGAGAAAAACGATGAAATTGGAGTCGTACATTACGATAAAGCATATTGAATATATGAATATTGTAATCATTGTTACGGGGTCAATTGTTGGTGTAGCCT
>JAHECK010000201.1 GCA_024641785.1 Flavobacteriales bacterium
TGATACCTTTAAGGCAGAAAGCATAAAGCCAGCGGCCAAGGTTGATTCAACAGCCACAAAGAAATAAAATCTAAAAAAAGCCGGGAATTTTGCCCGGCTTTTTTGTTTCAGGCTTATTGTTTTAAATTCAAATCGTGAAAAGTAATGTATTAAGTTTTTTAGGCGTAAAGCAAGATGAACAACTCCAGGTGTTTCTCATGTTGGGCACTGGATTTTTTATGGGTATTTTTTTGGCCACCTACCAGGTAACGGCCGAGTCACTTTTCCTTAATAAACTTAGTGATCAACTGGATAAAGCATTTCTGGTCTCGGGTTTTTTAGGAATTATTACTACCGCATTGTTTTCTTTTTTCCAGAATAGGATTAGGTTCATTGTACTTTCCATTTTGAGCATCGTCATCATCATTGCTTCTACCTTCAGTTTATATTACTTCTATCATTACGGTGTTGATGAAATTCAGAATGATACCTTGTTTCTGATGTATTGTCTGATAGGTCCGATGACCGCTTTACTATTGCTTTGTTACTGGGGAATTTTTGGAAGGTTGTTTAATTTCAAACAATCTAAAAGAATTATTGGCTGGATTGATACCGGACAATTAATTGCTATTATAGCAGCAAACTTCCTGATTCCACTCACCACTAAAATTTTCCCTGATACCTCTGACTACTTATTGGTATGCAATGTCAGCATTTTGGGTGCGTTAATTTGTTTGATTATCATTTCGCTGAAATTTGATCTAGCTAGAGTAAGCACGGATGCCAGTGTACGCCAGGAAACAAAGTTTACCAAAATATTTAAAGATAGGTATGTTGTGTTGCTTAGTTTGTTTCTGATCACCTCTATGGTGACATTCATCTTTAATCAATTTACATTTCAGACTTTATTGAATAAACAGTATCCAGACCAACGGGATCTTACCAACTTCCTCGCTTATTTTAACGGAGCCATTTATGCATTGAGTTTAATCATGCAGGTTTTTGTTAATGATAAAATTTTGGGAACCTATGGAATTCGTATTTCACTCTTTGTACTTCCAGCCGTGGTGGGCCTTCTCCTGATAGGTTCAATCCTCACCGGTGCGTTGTTTGGAATTAGTTTAGAGGATAATCCACAAACATTTATCTACTTTTTTCTATTCGTTGCCCTTACTCGTCTATTTAATAGTATGCTCAGGGATTCGTTTGAAAATCCTATATACAAGTTGTTATTCATTCCTTTGGATAGCCGGTACAGATTCAGTATTCAGGCGAAAGTGGAGGGGGTGATTAATGAATCCGGCAGACTAATAGCCGGGGCGTTTATTTTTCTCTTTGCTTTAATCCCCTTTTTCAATCTGCTTTGGCTTTGTATTATCGTTTTGACCCTGCTTATTTTTTATCTGATTATTTCAAATAATTTATACTCGGAATACAAAAATAAAATTCGTTCAAAGCTCGAAAACACAGGATATCACCAGGATGTTTTGGAGGTAGGGTATTCACGCATCATCGCCAGGCTTGAGGAATTTCTTAGCTTTCCTAAGGCAGCAAGGGCTGTTTTTTCTTTTCGGTTATTAGAAAAAATCAATCCAACGCAAATCGGGGTTTGGGTTAACACCCTCATGAAAAGTAATGATGAAAAAACCCGAGAGTTTGCACAGCAGCGGATGAATCAGATTAAAGGTTTATCGGTGTCAGAAAATTATGTAATTCGAATTGATACCTCCAAAGCAAAATCAGATAAAAAAAATATTTTGTCCAAGACTGATTTAGACTTGTTGCTCAACAGTGGAGGAGATATTCAGAAAGCGCGAATTCAGCGATTAACAAGATCTCCGGATTCCAAAGATCGCCATTACGCGGCTGAACTTCTGCTGCACAATTCTGCTTCAGATAGTATTTCTTTTCTTATCGAACTCCTGAATGATCGGGATACGCAGGTTCGAATTGTAGCTATTAATACGGCGATCAAGAAATACAACAATGAAGTAATTTCTTCCTTGATTGAAAATTTAGGGAGTCCTCAGTTCAACAATGCGGCTATGAATGCCCTTATTCAGATAGGGGAGCCTTCATTGCAATTATTGGATAATTCTTTTTACCGGTCAGGACAAAGTTCGCAGATCATGACCAGAATTGTACAGATTATTGGATCTATCGGAGGTGCCAGAGCAAAGGAGTTCCTCTGGAATAAGATTGACTATCCAGACAAAGTAATTGTTTCACAAGTGTTACTCTCGTTAGGTCATTCTGGTTTTAAAGCGGGATTGGCTCAGGTAAGTCGCATAAAATATGCTATTGAATCAGATGTAGCTGATATCACCTGGAATTTGGGTGCGATTGAAGAGATCGGAGTTCACTCGGATTCACCAGTGATAAAACAGGCCCTTGAGCGCGAAGTTCAGAACGACATTGATCACGTTTATATGCTCTTAGCCATGCTTTATGATACAAGATCGATTCAATTAGTGAAGGAGAGTATTGAAAGCGGAACCGCTGAAGGGGTTACTTATGCCATCGAATTACTAGATGTTTTTCTCTCTGATCAGTTAAAACAAAGGGTGATACCAATCCTAGATGATGTCAGCAATCTGGAAAAGATAAAACGATTAGAAATGTTCTATCCGCGAGTTCGCCTGGATGAAAAGTTGGTCCTCAAGTTTTTAATAAATCGAGATTTCACACAAAGTAACCGGTGGACTAAAGCATGCGTCTTGCATCAGATCGGAATTTTAAGAATAGAAGACTTTACACTCGATCTAATTTCACAATTATTTAATCCGGATCAGTTAATCAGGGAAACAGCTGCCTGGGCATTGCTTCAGATAGACATTCAACTTTATCATTCAAATTCAGTTCGACTGGGCGATGATATAAAGAAAACACTCGATGCAGCTATTTTAGATAGAGGGGTGGAAACTTCCATTTTGTTATATGACAAAGTGCTTTTTATGCAACGAATAAAATTATTCGAAGGTGTACCGGGCATAACGCTTTCCTATATGGCGGATATGTCTCGAAATGTATTTTTGAAAAAAGATCAGACACTTGTATTGGAGAGTGATCAGAACAAAGATTTTTTACTCGTTTATAATGGTCATATTCAGTATTTTGACTTCGGACAAAAAGTGGCAGATTTTAATAAAGGACAGTTTTTAGGGGAGCAATTATATGAGTCGAGAAAATTGAATTTAAGCAGCATTGTCGCTACAGAGGAAACAATACTTTTGAAATTTAATAAAGATGAGTTTTATGAATTGCTCTCCGAGCAAG
>JAHECK010000096.1 GCA_024641785.1 Flavobacteriales bacterium
ATACCCTTTACTCAAATAAATATCAATAGAAAATTTAGACCATTTGGAGAGACTCTTACAATTCTAAAAAGTATTTCGATTATAAAATCGTATGTAAAGCTCCAATCAATAGATATAATAATGCCTAGGAGTATTTTTCCATTAATTCCTGTTTTATTTCTAAAAAATAAAATGGATGTAAAAGTGATTTTTGATGCTGATGGTCTTTTACTTGATGAAAAAGTGGAATTTAATGGGTGGTCTAATAACAGCCTAAAATACAGATTATTAAGGTTTATTGAGAAAAAGGGTTTGGTAAATTCAAATGCCATTATAACTAGAACTCAAGAAGCAAAGAATATTCTAATTGATAGAGCAAAAGGTAAACTAATTAGTGAAAATATTTTTATTGTTTCAAATGGCAGAGACCCAAATATTTTTTATCCATCCGACAAATTTTTTCGACATAAACTAGGTATTTCTCATTCAGAAAAAATACTTATTTATGTTGGAAGCGTTGGCAAACAATATGGGCTAAATGAAATGATTTTATTTTATAAAATGATAAAAAAACCAAAACGATTTATCATACTTACAAACGAAGTTGATATCGCTTTAGAAATACTAAAAATCAATAGTCTTAAAAATGATGATATTATCCTTAAGTCGATATTTCCTTCTGAAGTACCCAAATATTTACAGATTGCTGATTTAGCTTTATCTTTCAGAATTCCTTCATTTTCTATGAAAGCCGTTTCCCCTATAAAATTAGGTGAATATTTATTGTGTGGACTTCCAGTTATTTCAACTGCTAATATTGGTAATACTGAAGAAATTATAGTTTCTGAAAAATGCGGATATATTCTAAAAGATTTTTCAGAAAAGGAATTTATTAGAGCAATAAACTGGTATGATAATTTTAATTCCTCAGTAAAAGAATTACATAATATTGGTTTAAAACATTTTAGCCTACAAAAAACAGTTAATGAATACTATTCTGCCTTAAATCATTTGAATAAATAATTATCTAATGCATTAATTGACTTATTAATATAGATGTTTTAGAAAAGAGTCCACGTTATTGAAATTATCACTCAGTTTTTTTAATTTTTCTGGATCTTCATCCCACCATTTAGAATTAACTAATTTTTCAATATTATCATCTGAGAACCTATATTTTATAATTTTAGCGGGTACACCTCCAACTATCGCATAAGGTGGCACATCTTTTGTCACAACACTTCCACTTCCAATAACACACCCAATTCCTAATGAAATACCTTCTAAAATTACACAATTAGAAGAAATAAGTACATCAGGCCCAATTATGACTGGATCGATTATTTTGTTTTTCATCTCTCCAACCCAACCCTTTTTTTTATCATAAAAATAAGGACTTGTGCTTATTAAATCCAAGCGATGATTTACTAGTCCTATCTTAACATCAAAAGATATTGATGTATAAGATCCAATTACACTGCAGTTATCAATTAATGTGTTTCTTCCAATAAAAATATTATTTCCGAATTCCTCAATTCTATTCCAATTTTCTATAATAACATTTTCTCTTATTAGTGATCCTTTAGAATTTAAAATTATTTTAGGAACCAAGGAATAAAATTTAGAAAACGGAAATTTCTTAGGATATAGATAGTTAATTCTATAAACTGCTTTTATTTTATTACGTATATAGTCTATTAGTCTTTTCAAAAATATTATTTGTTTTCGATCAATTTAATAAATTCTTTCTTAGCATCCTTCTTTGTTAAGACTAAACTGACAAGATCAGAATTCTGTATAAGATCATTATAAAATACGCCCCCAAATTCTTGAATAATAAAAGATGGAATATTTAATCGTAATGCATCTTCAACTACACTTGATGTTGCAGTTATGTGTAAAATTGATTTAGATAATGTCTCATATATTTCATCATTTTCATCCCATTGATAGCTAAATTTTCTTGATTTTAATTCTATATCAAAAGCGTTTTTTAAATACTTATGTCTTGGATGAATTCTAAACATTATTACATATTGAGGATAATAAATATTTATATATTCTAAAAATTTTAAAATAAAACTATTCTTTTCAATGATATCATTTTGAAGAGTATATAGTATTATACTTTTTTCAGAAAAATTAAAATTATTATTAACCCATTTATTAATCGATTCATTTCCTATAACTTTAACTTCACACAAGTTATTAAATGAATCCATTAATATATCTTTTTCCTTATTTGAATAAACATAATAAGTGGATGGAAATAGTTGAAAAATATTTTTTCTTAAAAAACTCCAATTCCCATAAGCAAAATGTTCTGAAGAAATTACTCCATGTTGCAAGTCAACTGTACCTATATTAAGACTATTAGCTGCTGAAATAACAGCTAAATTTGATTCGCAATAATAGCAAGTTAATACTACTTTTTCCAAATTTGGATAAAACCCTAATAGATATTTATAAAAGTTATATTCTCTTGCAAAATTGCAATATGTAATAAATAAATCATATGAATCTATATGATTAAAATTTTTTGATAAAATATCCAATTTAAATTTTCTTGAAATATTTCTAAAGCCAAATTTATTCTGGAGATAAATATTCTTCAAATTATAAATTAAATACGCTGAATTGATATTTCTAATTAGGGTTCCCTTTCTTAAATTTTCATTCAAATAATATGATTCAAAATTCTCATTGTTCTCAATAATTAGTGCCTTTTCGGAAGCAAACTTATTGAAATAGGGGTCCATATATTTATTAAAACTATTTTTATTCTCAAATCTTAATTTATATCTACTTAACCATAATTCATTGATAGTTATGTCATTATGCAAATCAGGATTTAATCGAAAATTGGTTTTGAATAATAAATTTAAACCTCGAAATAGAGCTCCAAACAAAGTTCTAATAAAAGATACTCTTCGTAAATTTTTCTTTTCATAAATAAAATAATTGATGATCTTTAGTTTAAATAAGGGCCATAAATTCCCATATTCAGAATTGAAAATCATAATATTCTCTTCTGTTTCAAATGCTTTAATTCTATTTAAAAAATTTCGATAATCCTTTACCACCTGAGCTATTTGATTTTAGTTTAACAAAAACACTATAAATTAATTTATAATGTTTAATAACCTAAATATAGTATTCATTTGCAATTCTGTTAAATTGAATTTATTTCTGTTAATTGCTATTAAGTAAATTCAAATGCCAAAAAAAACAATCCATATCCTCTACCCTTACCCTACCGGAAAAGCTCCTTCCCAACGCTTCCGAATCGAACTCTTTCTTCCCCTTTTAGAAAAGGACTTTGATGTGAAGATCTATCCTTTCTGGTCGGAGAAAACATGGAAAATACTCTATAAAAAAGGTCATGTGCTTCAAAAGCTCTGGGGCCTGATCAGTGGATTTGCAAGAAGAAAATTTTATTTATTCAGTGCCCTCAAAGCCGATTTTATCTATATCCATCGTGAAGCCACTCCCATCGGACCTCCCTTTATCGAGTGGATCCTTGCTAAGCTGTTGCGTAAAAAGATCATTTATGACTTTGATGATGCCATCTGGATGGCGAATCAGTCGGAGGCGAATCGTGGAATGGTAAAGAATTTAAAAAATCATCAAAAAGTAGGCAAGATTTGTAAGTGGGCGCATAAGGTTTGTGTGGGGAATGAATTTTTAGCAGCGTTTGCAAGGCAATTTAATGAGAATGTAGTGGTGATTCCTACAGCGGTGGATACGGTAGGTTTGCATAATCCGGACAGGAATAGAGAGACCCTGCGACAAGCTCAGGGTGACCTTCGATACTTCGACAAGCTCAGTACTCAGGGAGACATGGAAATTGGCGACCAAACAAATACACATATTATCGGTTGGACTGGCACGCACTCTACTTTGGATCAATTGGAGATTATCTGGCCGATCTTAGATGATCTTCACAGTAGATTTCCCTTTACTTTTCAGATTATTTCAGACGCTTTTCCGGAAATGCTGCCTGACTATGTTCGCAAAGTCTATTGGAATAAGGAGAATGAAATTCAAGACCTTCTAAAATTCGATATTGGCATCATGCCTCTTAAAGACAATGAATGGGAAAAAGGAAAGTGTGGGTTTAAACTGATTCAATATATGTCCCTCGAAATTCCTTCAGTAGCTTCGGATGTAGGTGTAAATGGCGAGATCTTGAATGATGCAAGTCTGGGTTTTCTGATTCCTAACAATGATCTTCATGCCTGGAAAGAGGGGCTTATTAAGCTTCTCTCCGATTCGGAATTAAGAAGGGAAGTGGGGAAGGCAGGAAGGAAACGAATTCAGGAGGCTTACTCGGTGGAGGCAAATAAGGAGAAGGTTTTGGGATTGTTTGAAGATTAACCCCTCGATACTATTTTTTCTGCGAAAAAATCACAGGATACGAGAATTGTTTCGTGGAGAACTCAAAGAAGCGCAAAGCACGCTGAGATTCCAATTCTCTGCGAAACTCTGCGACCCGATTTATCGGGCTTAGCGTTCTCTGCGATACCTTTTTTTGATTTTTAAAATCTGGTAAATAAGCATTTTAACTAGTGCTCTTCATCTTAAGCCCAAACAACTTTTGCATCCTCCTTTTGAAATTCATAGCGATCGGATGCTTATGTTGATTCAGATAATAAAAGACTCCTGCTAAAAACAAGACTCCCACTACCGCCGGTATGATGATCGGATAATAACCCGTTTCTGCGATTTCCCACTCATCATCCATTGAAATATAAATCGCTGGGAAAAAGATCATTAACAAGCCAATGAAAATAAAAATGTAATCGTAAATTTTTTCGAGAAAAGTCCCGAGTTTAATCACATATTCCGGTGCATCTACCACATGTTCCCGAGTTCGGTAATTATGTACGCGTTCGCTATTCATATTTCGCGCATGTGGACGATGCGCATATTGAACGGTTCTGCGCGGACGCTGAACATGCTTATTTAGATAGAACTGGTAAGCGTCGGCATTGCTCAAATAAAGATATGCACGCCTTACTAAAATGAATTTTTCCTGTGAATTCGGAAGCTTACATACGTCAGGGTGATATTTCTTGGCTAACTCACGATAGGCTTTTTTGATCTCAGCTTCGCTGGCACCAACCTTTACACCTAATATTCTGCAAGACTTTAAATACACTTAATGCTCCAGTGTTAGTTTGATGCAATAAATATAATTTATTTTAAAATAAAGTATTAACCGCTATTTAAACGCTAAAAAAAAGCAAACTTGGATTATTTGAGCTTGTTAAAATCAATTTCAACTTATTTAACCACGAAGACACCAAGTAGGCTCAAAGGTCGCAATGACTTTTTATTGTGAATTTTATTATGAAGGAGAAACTTTGAGCACCTTGTGGTTAAATAAAACTAGAAACTTTCCTATATCAAAAAGATATATGATTAACGAAACTAGATTTGAGATTTTAAAACGAATTCTTTACTAATAAGGATGTCACAGATATTATTTTATATTCTTTACATTTACTCTAAGACCCTTCGACAGGCTAAGAGGGACATGAATATCTAGCTTTTAACATCAAGATTATTTAAGCATTTATGCATTCATTCATTTTACTCCCTACTTCCCGCTTCGAGCTTCCAACTTTTTTACAAATGCTTCAAGGCCTCCCTCCTGCTTAGTCCCGATAGTTCATGATTATCCACAAACCACTCTACCCGCTCCGGTTTGAATTTTCCATATTGTCGCAAGGACCAACCAATGGCTTTTCTTATAAAGAATTCATTATCCGAACTATTCTCCCTGATCAATGAAAAAAGCAGCTCTTCATCCACCTCATCCTTATATTTTAATTGAAAAATAATACAGGTCCGAACTAACCAAAAATTTCCACTTTCTCTCCATTTGGCAATATATTTTCTTCCTTCTTCCGGAAAACGTAAATATAAATTCCCAACTAAAGAAGCCGCAATATAATCTACCGTGTCCCACCAGGATTTCTCTATAATCATCATTTCCAATAAGTTGAAGTGCTCTTTTGTCAAGTCCTTTTTATACTTATCAACCAGTTCCATTGCAATAAATTGCACTTCACGTTGGGGAACATTCCATAGTTCGTTGATCACAAGCTCTAATTCATTAATTGCCGGACGATTCTCCCTTAGAAAAAAAAACTTCGCCAGCTCTTTTCGCTTTGGAGCCGGTATTCCGTAAAATTCAAACTGATTTCGCATATAAGCCTTCATCGATTTTGCTCTTTCAGGATTTGCTTCCCTTTTCAAGCTTTCAATCAATACGCTTGTATATTCATTTTTTATAATCAAACTAAATTCAATCTATTTAATCACTTTCAGTTGTGGGTATTTTGGATAAATCCTTTCTTCTAAAAACAAATGTAAATGCTCATGCTTTTGAACGCCAATAAACAATTTCTTTCCATTTTTATACTCTAGTTCTAAGCCCCAACTTCCATACAGGGTGTATGCTCTTTTATTAAATCTTCTCCGATAACCCCAACCACCAAATTCCAACATTGGACTTGATCGACGTAGCCGCACACTTTCCAATTCATCCCAGCTGATTCTCTTTTCTTTATTTATAAAAGGCCTGAAACGAATGTTTATCCCAGCTTCATCCACTTTTAATCGTAAAGAAATGAGTAAAAACAAAAGGACGGTCAATGAAAGAATCACAGCAGAAATAATTACTTCTTTTCTAAGTGACTCCGCCGGATCCAATAAAAAAAAGGCAGATAAAAGCAATACGATCCCAATGCTTATTACGATCCAAAAAGGATAATTCTGTTCTTCTTTATAATACACATTGCTTTTCATAGATGCCCCTCTTTAATTTCATGCACACTCAAGGTCGCTGCCACTACAGCTGTTATGGGCGCTACAATGGCGCCAAAAAAGGGAATGGAAACCAGCAACTGATAGATCACGCCATTTCCTAATGTTAGTCCCTTTCTTTTTCGAATAAAATGGATGGATTCTTTGATTGAAAGCTTTCTACGTTCGCTACTATAATCGATCATCGAAAAGCCATAATAATAAGCACTTACTACGAATAAAATGATAGCTGTAAAGGGTAGTAAAATCGGTATAAAAAAGGTAGCTCCCCATAATCCGATCACCCAAGTGAATTCAATGATCATATTTCGTAAGGCTAATAATACTCCTCGCCACACATCTTTTAAAAACTGAACTGAATTAAAAGGGTAGTCTTTACCTGTCTGAATCTGATCCACTTTTTCGCTTAAATAAGCCAGTACCGGTGACAAAATGATCAGGGTAACGTATTTATTTACTCTAAAGACTAAAAAATACATCAGGATCTTTAGTAGGATGGTGATCATTACTTTTCCTGCACCCGAAAAAAATTCTTTATACTCTGTTAAAAGTTCAAAGGAGGTATCTTTAACGGTAATCCCAAACCAAGCCTGATAAAGACTGTCCAGCCAATCTGTAAAAATGGATATTCCAAAAATACTTACGATGATAAATAGAAATGCTACAAGTAAAGGCGCTAGATAATAAACTGCCAATTTATTCTTGAAGATAAAATCAAGGGCATTTTTATAAGACCTGACCCCAACAAATAACTCTTTTAACAACAATTGAAAATTCATGCTTCTAAAATAAGAAATATGAAGCAGCTGAAATGATTTTTTTGCACATAAAAGTTTGATTTCTGGTCATTATCAAAATCAATATTCTCATTACTTTTGCAGCCTATGGATAAATTACATTTAGTTCCTGTTATTCATCTGGAAGAAGGACAAGCTATTATTGAAAACAAGAAAAATGGAGAACGCTTTTTCACCGATCCTGTTGATCTGGCGGTAGAACTCAATGATCTCGGTTTTGATGAGCTTTTGATCATCGATGATGATGGAGATAAAAAAGGGAATTTCACTGCTTTCGAATTACTTTATGAAATTGCTGAAATTACTGACATTGAATTGATCGTAAAAGGTGGATTTCGAAATTTTGATTCCATTTCAAAAGCCTTTGATGCAGGCGCTTCCCGAATTCTATTGACTTCATTGAGTATTGAAAATCCTGAAGTGATCTCACAATTGATCGACGCTTACGGTTCAAATAGTTTTATTATCGGAATGGAGTTGATGAATGATTCTTTGGTCTATCATCATCATAAAGATCAAAGTGAAATGCCAATTGAAACTGTTATTTCACTTTATAATTCTCTTGGAATCGATCGCTTTACTCTTCAAACGCTAAATGATCTGGGTCAAAAATTAAGTCCGGATGTAAATTTTCTCGATAATGTAATTTCCGTTTTTCCAAGAATTCGCCTCTATGCAGGAGAAGGATTAGCCAATGCCGATGATTTTTTAGATTTCGAAAATACCGGCCTTTCGGGAATGTTTCTGGGGGATGAATTCTATACCGATGAAGCGCTTTTTAATGGAATGAAGGAGTATCGGAATGAATGACCCCTCGATACATTTCTCCTTTCAATCGAAACTCTCGAGGAACGTACACTAACAATATTGAATCCTCTATACCTTCAATAAGGAAGGATAAGTTTGGATTTTGTAGCTATTGCTTCGCGCTTCGTGATCCGTGATCCGTGCTTCTCATACTCCTCCAAATAAAATAAAATCCGATCAATACAAAAGGGATACTGAGCCATTGTCCTGTACTAAGGGTATCGCCTAAGGAAGATTCAAATCCACCCTGACTGTTCTTATAGTTTTCCAAGACGATTCGAAGGGAAAAAAGTATGCTTAAAAAAAGGCCGAAAAGTAGACCGCTTTTTTTTCCGGCATCCTTCTTCCAATATAAAAAATTAAGAAGAAGGAAAAGAAGTAAATAGCTCAAAGCCTCATATAACTGCACCGGATGCCTGGGTAACATATCCACTCGCTCAAAAACAAAAGCCCATGGAACATCGGTTGGAATTCCGATGATCTCTGAATTCATTAAGTTTCCAATGCGAATAAACACAGCAGCAGAAGCTACTACAATGACTACTCTGTCGAGCGCCCATAAGATGGAACGATGACTTACCCTTTTTGAAAATGCCCATAAGGCTAATATAATTCCAATGGCAGCGCCATGTGATGCTAATCCTCCCTTCCAAACCATAAGGATCTCTCCGGGATTCTGTGAATAGTAAGGCCAGTCATAGAAAAAAACATGACCAAAGCGAGCTCCTAATACTGTACCGATCAGTACATATATTAGGATCTTATCGAGCCATATCGCAGGAACACCTTCATGCTTGAACATTTTACCCATTAAATAATTCCCTACTAAAAAGGCAGAAGCGAATAAAAGTCCGTACCAGCGCAATTGAAAATCTCCGATCTCGATGATCTGAGGTTTAACATTCCAAACGATTGTCAATAATTCCATAAGAACAAAGATGCTATCTTTTTTTATTTATGCCAATACGACATTGAGCAATTAAGCATCTTTTTGTTTTCTTTGCACTATGATTAAAAATAAAAAGATCGTTGTCGTAATGCCTGCATATAATGCGGAACGCACTTTGGAAAAAACCTATAAGGAAATTCCTTTTGATATCGTTGATGAAGTCATTCTCGTAGATGATAAAAGCAGTGATAATACTTCTGCTTTAGCTAAGGAATTAGGTATTCAACATGTTATCCGTCATGAAAAAAATACAGGATATGGAGGTAATCAAAAGAGCTGCTATAATAAAGCGCTTGAGATCGGTGCCGATATTGTAATCATGCTGCATCCCGATTACCAATATACTCCACAACTCATCGAGCCTATGAGTTATATTATTGCAAATGATACTTACCAGGTTGTATTAGGATCAAGGATCTTAGGAAAAGGAGCGCTAAAAGGAGGAATGCCGATGTATAAATACATTGCAAACCGACTGCTCACTTTATTTCAGAATATTTTAATGAATCAAAAGCTATCGGAATATCATACCGGATACCGGGCATTTTCAAAAGAGGTTTTAAAAAGCATTAATTACAATGTGAATTCTGATGATTTTGTTTTCGATAATCAAATGCTGGCTCAAATTGCTTACGCCGGTTACGAGATCGCCGAAGTAACTTGTCCGACTAAATACTTTGAAGAAGCGTCTTCTATCAATTTTAAACGAAGTTCAATTTATGGTTTTGGTGTTCTTTGGACTTCCATCAGTTATTTTTTACAAAGTCTTGGAATGGGGAATTTTAAGATCTTTAAAGGGATTAAAAAAGGTTGAAAGCTTAAAAAGTATAACGGAGAGCTCAATGCCCGATAAATCGGGTCGCTGAGTTTTTGGTAATGACAAGGCTTACCATTTCTATGATTACAAGTTGATACTTCTTTTACTATCAATCCGCTTTTTAAAGTATTTTCATAAAATAACACAAAAAGCATACTGTTTTCTTAAAATTAAACACTGCGTTCTCCGCGGTTCTTAGCGTTCTCCGCGATACTTTTTCTTTTAAAATTGCGCATTTTGATGTTTAATTATTTATATCTCTAGGTACATTTAACATTCAATAAAAGCAGAAAAAAGAATCATTCAAATACTTTTCGTTCCCAAAAGACAAAACCATTCTTCTCATACAACTTCTCGACATCACTCAATTGCTCCAGGTTATCCGAATTTGTGATCTTCGTTATAAAATAAACATCCTTATCGATCGCTCCGGATTTCAACCATTGAACATCACGATGCAAAGGATTTAAATCCATTGGAATTTCACTATAGAAAAAATGACCATAGCTCTTATAAGCTAAAGGCTGAACATAACAATTGCATTCCTTCTTGCTTTCATAGAATTCAATCGCGCCATTTTGAGAAATCATCTCTATTCGAGCTATAAAAAAGATAAGGGTAATAAAAACGAATACTCCCCCTCCTCCAAACAAGACGATCAGCATCTTTTTCCATTCTTCTCTCCGAATATAAAAAACCCCTACTACACCAATGCCTATTAAAATGATACCTGCAATCGATTCCCAGCCTGTCCAATTTACTTCTGCATCTAAATTTGCAACCGCAAAAGGATCAGCAGCAAAAAGAGGCTTTATCATTTCAGGATTCATCATGATCCAAGGCAGTGCTGCGATAAGAATTCCAAATGGAATAGCGATTCCAAGAATTCCGATGCTTAACCAAGATCGACTGCGAATCTTCTTCTCCATCAATTGATCGATCACCACTGCCGCCAGATAGGTCAATGGAAAATAAGCCAGACTTGAATAATGGACGATCTTCGTATTTACAATGGTAAATAAAATGAGTACCACCCAAAAAAGCATCAACATCCAACGTCGCATGTCTTTTTGAGCAGATGTATCCAAACTTAATTTACCCATGCTTCGAAGCATAAAAATGCTTGCAGGAAAACATCCGACTAATAAAACCACAAAATGATAGCCTATAAATCCTCCATGCCCTGCATCCTGATTCGCAAATAATTCCCATTGACGAATGGTAAATTCAATGATAAATTGAGAACCATACAAAAGGGTAACGATCGCAAACCACAATCCACTGGTGATCATAACAAACAATAGATAAACTCCTAATTCCAATACATTGATATAGAATCTCAATTTCGCATAAAGCCAATAGGTTCCTAAGGTTATCAAGGTAATTAATAATGCTACCGGGCCTTTAACGAGTATAGCTAGTCCAGTAAATACTGCCGCGATGATAAGATAGAACAATTTACTTTTTTTAAGATCCATCCCTTTCTCATCTTCTTTCTTCCAATGAAATAATATTAAATGGTAAATGCCTAAAAAGATGAATAAATTAAACCAGGGATCGATGATTCCTGATCGAAAATAAAGATGAGGCAAAATACTTCCGAAGTAGGCTGCTACCCAAATAAGTCCAAAACGATGATTGTATATCTTCTTTCCAAAAAGATATAAAAGCAATAAGGTGATGATTCCCGCAATGGCATTTGGAAGGCGTGATGCAAATTCTCCAATTCCAAATACATTCATACTTAAGGCCTGAAGCCACATAAACATGGGTGGTTTTTCAGTAAAGAATGTAAAATCCATTTGTGGACGAAGATAATCTCCGGAAACAACCATTTCTCGAGCGATCTCAGCAAAATTGATCTCATCCCAATCAAAGAGATGAACCCCACCTAAGAAAGGAACAAAAAAAAGTATGGCGAGTAATACAATACCTA
>JAHECK010000202.1 GCA_024641785.1 Flavobacteriales bacterium
ATTATAAGCTTCTTTATCTTCTGTTTTATAAGTATTCAGTGTTGTTTCTCTCAATACTGAATCCCGATCCATAATAGTATGTTGCGTTTGTGTAAGTGCAATAGGGTATGTCCCCTCTACTATTACTATCTCAGCATTATATTGATGATAGGTATATGTATTACCTAAACTCACAAATGGAAATACGTTTTTTCCAACCGGTAAAGGCAAATCATTAACAATAATATGTTGCCCGTCTTCTCCGGTTTGATATGCTGCTTTACCAATACGCTCACCATTGCCACCTCTTCCATAACCTAAAGCTACTCCGACAGAACCTGATTTTTGACCAGGAACAGGAATAAGAGGTAAAGTCATTTCTTGTCCATTCACAACAAGGGTTGCTAATGAAGCAGGGTCTTTTTCACCAAGATAAATATTGGCACCCATCGCTACTGCATCCGCTAAGGAAACAGTAAAATAATTATCCCATGTAACTTTCGTAATAGGATCAGGCAATTCTTGTAACCAAGGATTATTTGCAGATTGCCCATCACCTATACCTGTTTTTTGGTATAATACAACTTCCCATGCTCCGGCTGAAGATGAAATACTATTGATAGTAGCAGAAACTCCTTGCAACGATTCATCATTAAAAACCCACTCTGCAGCAGGCATCTTTTCAGAATGATATACTCCTCGAAGTAAGGCCTTATTCCAAATATCAGTAAATAATCCTTCTTCTTCAGGAATGTAAAAATCCCAGGTTTCTTTTATATAATCGTAATAAGACTGATCTTTTCCACTCCACTTTAATATCGATTCTTGTGCTTGACGAGTATTATATAATGGTGAAATCGCTGGTTGAGCTAAGGCATAATCACCGGATATCGGAGTGAAATCATTCCAAGACTCCAAATAATGATTATCCGGCAAATTATATAAGGTTCGCGATCCTGTCTCATCTGCATATAAGCCAAAACTTATAGAAGTCGTTACCTTTTCTAAACCTGAATTGAACTCAGATGCATTTGGTAAAGAATAAGATGGATTAGTACCATAAACCATTAATACAGCTACTTCACCCTGATTCATTTCCTTCACTAAAGAAGAAACTTGCTCATCATTTCCGCTAAAAAGATTTATTGGATTATCAAGATCGATGGTAGATCCATAATTCCCTAAAAGAGAATTAATTTTATTTACTATGATCTGGACAGACTCTTCATTTGAGCCAGAAATAACAAGTGAACTTCCGCGGTTAGCAATAAGATCAGCAACAACCTGATCGATATGCTCGTCAACTGCAGTAGTATCAACATTTATTTTAACTCCTCCCAGTTGAGAAGCAATTTTATTATGAATCGCAATAACGACAAGACCTTCTTCAGATGGCTTAATTGCCACTCGATAGTCTGCGTTAGAACCTGTCATCGACATCAAAGTCTCAAATTGATAATGACGAGTCATCCAATCTCCATCAGGATTCCTAACCTCTCCGTATTGCACTGCGTAATCATTTGACATCAACCAATTGCCTAAGAAATCGGCTGATATACTTACAATCGTTTTTGCTTTATTAAATCGATAAACAGGAATAATAGACTTTCCGAAACTTTTATTGTTAGCTGATCTGATTCCACTGTATGAAACATTATCATAAGTAACATGAGAAGCAAGCGTTCCTTCTTCTCCATTAATCCCAGCTAATAAACCTTGGATTGCCAGATTAGTAGAAGGAGAAATAATGGAATTACTTAAAATTCTAATTTTCTTTCCACTCGATTTTGCAGCTGTGATCGCTTCGATTATTTCCTGATCTGCCTGATCCCAAGAGATCTCTAATCCACCTTTTAATGGATGAGTAAGGCGTTCAGAATCATAAAGAGATAGAACAGATGAGTTTATTCTAGCATTTATACCTCCTTTAAGAAGACCGTATTTTTTATTTCCTTTAATATGGATCGGTCTACCTTCTCTCGTTTTAACGAGTACACTTGCAAAGTCATGACCATCGTAAAATGAAGAGGCATACCATAGTGGCATACCAGGAATGGCTTCCTCAGGCTTATTAAGATAAGGAATCGCTTTAATTACAGGCGTTTCACAGGCAGCTAATGATGCAGCAGCAACGCTAAATCCTAAAAATTTTAAAAAATCTCTTCGTCCGGTTGTTGAACTATCCAAACGCTCATCATTTAAAAATTCTTCAACAGGAATTTTCTCATTGAATTCTTTTTCTTGACTCTCCAAAAATCCAGGTGTTTGTTGAAATTCCTCAACTCCGGCCCAATATTTTTTTGTCGTTCCCATAGGGTTACCTAAATTATTCTTTTCGTTTAGTAATGACATTTTGAACATTCAAAACCACCTAATTCTCTTACGGTGATCTTTCCATCTTCTAAATAATTTTTCAATTCGTCTTCTCCATGTTCCAGTAAACGGGTATGAACTTCTTCATAATATGCACTACTGTTTAAATCGATCTGGCGTGTATTGTGACAATCTAAACACCAACCCATAGTTAGCTTTGCATTTTGAACTCCCACAGTCTCTTTCATCATATCACCATGACATTCGATACAATCTACTTTTCCTACGACAAAATGTTGCTGATGAGAAAAATAAACATGGTCAGGTAAATTATGAACCTTTACCCATTCGATCGGATTTGTTTCACCTGTATAAGCTGAACCATCCCAACCAATAGCATCATATATTTTTTGAATTTCAGCAGTACCTGTTATCGGTCCTTCGGCAATAGCTTTATGACAATTCATACAAACATTTGCAGAAGGTATCATCGCAGTTCTACTTTGCATTGCACCAGTATGGCAATAAACACATTGGATTTCTAATTTTCCGGCATGAACTTGATGCGAATAAGCTATTGGCTGTTCCGGTTTATAACCTTCATATATACCAATTCCCATAATGTCTCCCCAAAGATTTACAAAAAGGGCAACTACGATGAATAGAGTAATAAAGAAAGTAAGTACCTTATTATTTGATACCCAATTATTAATTGATTTTCCAAGTGAAATCGATGGTTTAATATCTTCCCCTTTTTCAATTTGCATTGCATTTTGCAATACATTAACGACACTTCTTAGAACTAAGATCGCAGCAAAAAGGACGGCAGCTAACACAACTAACCAGATCCATGAATCATCTTGTTTTACATAAGTAACTCCAGCACCTGTATTTGCA
>JAHECK010000203.1 GCA_024641785.1 Flavobacteriales bacterium
ATCTCCTGCTTTAATTGCTGATTTACATGAATAGGATTTTGCAAGGTTGTCTCTTTGTTCAAGGTGTTTTTCAATATCATTCTTTCTATACTCTTCTAATATACCTTGAAAAGTTTCGATCTCCGATCCAACTTTAATATCGCCTGGCACTCCATCTATTACAACAACATTCTTGGAGAAAAATTTTAATGTAAAACCTAATTTTATTAAATGTGGTTCAAGTTCTTTTACAAGTTGAAATTCTGCTGGATCTAATTCAAGTGTCTGAGAAAAAAGTAATTGTTGAGTAAACGGTAAATTAGCTTCTAATGAATTTAACGCTTTTTCATATAGAATTCTTTCATGAGCCACATGAGCATCTATTATCATTAACCCACTCTTAATTGGGGTTAGTATATATTTATTATGAAGAGGTACAATAAAGGTGGCATTGCTTTTAAGTTCATCATTTACATCACTTTCACCATAATTAGATGAATGATAAATCTCCTTAGAAGTCTCCTCATCCGCAAATGGGTGATTGAAACCTTCGTTTACGGGTCTATTTCTTATATCAGAATTCAGTGAATTAAAAAGTAAATCAATCTCTTGTTCACTATATGATTTAGGTTTTTCTTTATTGCTTGGGGATAAAAAATTCGGTCGATCTGAAAAATCATTTTGGTCAGAGGTATTTTTGTATTTATTTATAAGTTTATTTGAATTATTGTCTTCGCCGAATTCTAAATTAGGCACTAAGTCGTAATGTCCAAGACTTTTTTTAGCAACAGCTAATACAAAATTATATACATTTTTTTCATTATCAAACTTTACTTCTAACTTTGATGGATGAACATTTATATCAATTTTTTGGGGATCAAGATTTACAAAAAGTACAAAGAAGGGATAATCCCCTTTTTCAAGGAGATGATCGTATGCCTTAAATATTGCATGATTAATTGATTTGTTTGTAACAAACCTACTATTAATAAATAAGTATTGGTCACTTTTACTTTTATTTAAATAGGTTGGTTTGGAAATATATCCTGTTACCGAAATATAATCTGTAATTTCTTCAACTTTTATTAATGCATCCAAAATATTATCTGCAAAGATATCTTTCATTCTATCTTCTAAAGAACCCGAATTAAAGCTAAAAATAAGTTCCTCATCATTCCACAATTTAAAACTAATTTCATTATTACTTAGAGCAATCTTTTTGAATGTATCAATGATATGTTTAAGTTCGGTAGCATGAGATTTTAAAAAATTTCTTCTTGCAGGAGTATTATAGAACAAGTTTTTAACAGCTATTGAAGTACCCTTTGCGAAACTGCCTTTTTCCTTTTTTAATACATCATTTTCAATTCTGATAAAAGTTCCAATTTCTGATTCTCTAGGTTCGGTTTTTAATTCAAAAATACTTACGGATGCTATAGAACTTAATGCTTCACCCCTAAAACCAAATGTTCTGATATTATTTAGATCATCAATTGTAGAAATCTTACTTGTTGCATGACGCTCTATGCTAAGTAAAGCATCATTCTCTTCCATTCCGATACCATCATCTACAACTTGAATTAAAACTGCCCCAGCTCTTTTAATAATAACTTCAATATTTTTGGAACCTGCATCAACAGAATTCTCCATTAGTTCTTTTACTACAGATTCTGGACGTTGTACAACCTCGCCGGCAGCAATCTTATTTGCGATATTATCAGGTAATATTTTAACTTGAGTGGCCATTCTACTATTCTTTTTTAAAATAAGTAAAATACAAAAATTGTCAGACTTTTATTTTCTTGTGTACTTAATAAGAGTGAAATTTTCATAAGTTTTTCTAGATTCAATTTTCCACAATTTCAAATTTATTTGTGGAAATTTAGCATCGCCTTTTGCATTGAATGACATTTGAGAGATTAGCATTTCATCGGCATGCTTAATGGTATTTTTGTAAATTTGGGCACCACCGCAAATAAACACATTTTTATATTTATTTTTTCTTAGAAATGTATATGCGTTCCTAACAGAATCAAAGTACAAAATATCTGATTGTTTTTTTGCAATTGATTGGGAGGATATCACGATATTTAATCGATTACTAAGTGGTTTACCAATTGATTCAAAAGTTTTCCGGCCAAATATTACTGGGTAACCAGAAGTAGTTTCTTTAAAGTGGTCTAACTCTTCCTTATCTTTCCATGGAACTTTATTATCTAAACCAATAATTCCATTATTTGAAACTGCCGCAATAATAATTCGCTTTAATTTTTCACTTACCAAGGTTTTGTAAGATTTAATACTGCTAATTTTTCTTCAAATTCAGTTCTTTCTAAATTCCCTAATAGTCTATCTTCTTTATATTTTATCCACCCAAATTCCACTGCTTTCTCAATAGCCTCGTCATACTTGTTATTTGAGATTAACCCTAACAGTTCCATTTCAGGTCCAGAGAATGATTTTGAATTCATTCTATAATCTTCGAATGCTTCCCAAGCTAGCGGTACCCAGCGTTTAACAATTTCTTCACCAATTATAGTAGCATAATTTCTTATTTCCAATTGAGCATGTTTATCCATTCTTAATCTTAAAAAATGAAAAAGATTGTGTAAATCTATTTTCCAATATGCCTCTGTATATATTGATAAAGGTAAATCCTTACGAGCTTGTTCCCTTGCTACGCCTTTTTCAATTCTGTTATTGTAAATTTCCCAAACATTTTTATGGAGTTTCATCTCTTCCTCTGAGAGAATTTTTCCCTCTTCGGAATTTAAAAATCCATCACTTCCTTGTTTATTTGAAGTTGACTGAATCCTCCATTCCTTTTCATCTGTTTTAACTGCCTGATCAATAGCAATAGAGTAACGAGTTGAATACTCGTTTACATTAGCGGTTCTGTGCCTTATCCATTGCCGCCAAGCATCCATTGGAACTCTTACGTGCAATTTAATTTCACACATTTCAAAAGGAGTAGAGTGATGATGTCTCATCAAATATCGAATCAATCCCCGATCTTGACTAACTTTTTTTGTACCAGCACCGTATGAGACCCTTGCTGCCTGAACAATTGATTGGTCAGAACCCATATAGTCAACAACCCTAACAAATCCATCATCCAAC
>JAHECK010000097.1 GCA_024641785.1 Flavobacteriales bacterium
AACTCATAAGCTATTATTTCACTGCCGGATATGTTTTCCAAATTAGTAGGGATGTAAAATTCAAACCTGCTATCCTTTTCAAATTTACCCAGAATGCTCCGGCTCAACTGGATGTGAATCTGAATTTCTTGTTTGTAGAACGCTTTTGGGTTGGACTAATGTACCGCCCAACCTCAGCTTGGGGTGTGCTATTACAATTCCAGATCAATGACCAACTTCGATTTGGATATTCACTAGACCTTTCAACCTATGAGTTACAGAGTTATAACAATGGAACTCATGAATTTATGTTAAGTTATGATTTTGGTTATAATAGAACTAAAATTCGATCACCAAGATACTTCTAACAACAAAAGCATTAGTAATGAAAATAAGGGCAATAGTTTTAATCCATTTTATTCTTCTTAGCACCTTGCTTTTTGCTCAAAAAAGAGTGGAACGGGCTGATGAATATTTCAATGAATTTGATTTTATAAAAGCCATTTCCCTTTATGAAAAAATTGTAAAAAAAGATAGTTCGAATACCTATGCAATGCACCAAATCGGCAGCGCATACCGAATGATTGGAAAAGAGGATAAAGCGAGTGAATGGTTTGGTCGTGTCGTTGCCCTGGAACCAACTAATCTTGAAGACCGGTTCCTTTACGCATTATCAATGATCTCAAAAGGAGAATATCAGTCGGCAATGGATCAATTTACTATTTATTATAGTATGGACACCAATAATCGAATTGTCAATGAATACATCAAAATACCGGATTTTTATACCGTATTAACTCAAGACTCTGCAAAATATCGCTTAAGCCCACTCACTATTAATTCCGAAAAATCCGAATACGGTCCTACCCTATTTAAAAATTATTTGCTTTTCACTTCATCTCGTGATCGAGAATCGGCCATCAAAAGAAGATCTACATGGACGAATGAAGCATTTTTAGATCTATATCAAGTAGAAATGTTTAGTGATGGAACATTAGGTGAACCAAAAATTATTGATGAACCTATTACCACAAAATTTCATGAAGGTTCTGCTAGTTATGATGCCATGACGGATCAATTATTTTTTACTCGAACAAGCTATTATGAATCTGAATTAGCCATTAATGACGATGGAATCACCAATATAGAAATCTTCACTTCCAGATATGATGAGTTAGATAATAAATGGCTTGAGGTAAAAACTTTTCCTTATAATAATACTAATTATAATATTGCTCAACCTAGTATAAGTTCAGATGGGAAAACCCTATATTTTGTTTCTGATATGCCCGGTGGCTATGGAGGAGCTGATATTTATTCCTGTACCTGGAACGGTGTGACGTGGAGTGAACCTGTAAATCTTGGAAAAACAGTTAATACAAGTGGCAATGAAAAAAATCCTTATATCGATAAGGATGGAATATTGTATTTCGCGTCCAATGGTTATATAGGATTAGGAGGATTGGATATCTATTCTGCTGAACCGGATTTAAAAGGATTTAAAAAACCGGTGAATATGGGATATCCTATTAATACCCGATTTGATGATTTTAGTTTTACCTACACAGATGATACAAAAACTGCCTTCTTTATCGCCTCAAATCGTGATGGAGGATTAGGAAGCGATGACATTTACATGATAGAAATTATACCTGAAGAGCCTATTCTATTGGTTGGTAATGTATTAATAAAAGAAAGCCTTCAGGATGCACCGATCAAAATGCTGATCACAGATAGTTCCGGTAAACTCATCGCCTCAGACACTCTCAATCAAAGCCGACCATTCGAATTACCTATAATGGAAAAAGAAAAATCATGGAATATGGTTTTCTATCCCCTATTCGATATGGAAGCACTTGAAAGCAAACAGGGAATCGACCCATCTACGGCACAAAATGGCATTTTAGATATTGGTCAAATTATTTTAGGAGAAGATCTACCTGCGGAAGAACCTGAGGTTGAAGGTGCTCTTGTGATTGCAGATGAAGGACAAGATCCTACTAAAGACGATGGACAAGGAGAAGTAGAATACATTGATCTTCCAAGTCTGGAACAAGGAATTAATACGCAATTCGACAATATCAATTTTGATTTTGACAAATCAAATCTTACAGATGCAGCTAAAACTGAATTGGATGAACTTGTTGAATTAATGAAAGCAAATCCTGAGACAACAGTAGAATTATCAGGACATACAGATGCGCGTGGTTCAAAAACATACAATCTTAAATTATCAGAAAGAAGAACCGCATCTGCACTTAATTATCTTATTGAAAATGGAATTGGTGCAGAAAGAATTAGTACTCAAAATCATGGTGAGCTTCAATTAATTAACCAATGTGAAGATGGTGTTGAATGTTCGAATGAAGAACATGCTAAAAACCGTCGTGTTGAAATAAAAATTTCTAAAACCAACAATTCGTAAGTTTGGTTTACTACCCAAAAGCCGCTCGGTGTGTGTGATACCGGGCGGCTTTATTTTTTATTAGCATATGAAAAGCTTTTTTGTAATTTGAGCCTTCAAAAAAGACACATGAAATTTTTACTTTTTTTCATTTTTTCTCTATCTATAATTGAGGCTTCTTCTCAATGTGTTGGACCTCGTTATCAAACAGAAATTTTTGATGAAGTTTCAGTTACGAACGACATTATTTATGGATCAAATACCAATATTTATAATCTTAATGAAGATCTAAAATTAGATGTTTATGAGCCCGCCGGCGATACGGTTACAGGTCGCGCCCTTATCATTTTTGCTCATGGAGGTTCTTTCGTTTTTGGAGATAAAGCAGATCCTGAAATGGTCTTAATTGGTAGCGATTTTGCTAAAATGGGTTATGTTACCGCTTCTATTAACTATCGACTAGGTTTAACTCAAAATCTTCTTTTTGATCTCCCTGATTCAATTGATGCTTTTGCCGCAATTATAAGAGGTGTACACGATATGAAAGCCGCTATTCGGTGGTTTAAAAAAGATGCCATTGAAGGCGATAATCAATTCAACATTGATCCCAATCAAATATTCTTAGCCGGTTTTTCTGCAGGTGGTTTCATCGTGCTTCATCAAGCTTATTTAGATGAGGAATCGGAATGGCCGGAATTTGATTCGACTGTTTTAGGAGTGAGTGGCGGAGTAGATGGAGAAAGTGGAAATCCGGGTTATGATACTGATTTTATTGGCGGATTGAGTGTAGCCGGGGCCATTGGTGATACTTCCCTGATCCAACCAGGTGATGAGCCTATGATGTTGACCCATGGAACAGATGATAATGTAGTGCCTTATGGTTCTGAAGTACTCAGTTTTACATTGGGTGCACTTACCATTAATATTGCCTTAGTTCATGGTAGCTCAAGCGTACATGCCCGACTTGATCATGTTTCTGTTCCGAATTGTTTTACATCTTATGAAGGTGAAGGTCATGTTCCCGAATCGGATCTGGGAGCCTATTATGACACTACTTATGTTAAATCAAGAAATTTCTTTTACTCCCTTTTATGTACCAGCGATATCAATTGCGAATATGAAGACTTAGTGACAGGAATAGCCGATCTAACAATCGAAAATGATCTACTCGTCTATCCGAATCCATTTCAAGATGAAATACAAATTCGAGGGATAGAGAATATAGAATACAGTTCTATTGAACTATTTAATCTTAGCGGACAAAAATTAAAAGAATGGAGAAACACCACAAGTTCAAAAATCGATCTGTCTGAATTGAATAAAGGGATGTATCTATTGCGAATTAACCAAAGAGATCAAGGGAATATCACACTAAAGCTTACAAAACAATAAATTATTCAACCGTAATAACTGAATCTACTTCAGGAATAGATCTTCTGATCACTTCCTCAACGCCTGCTTTCATTGTCATATAACTCATATTACATGATTCGCACGCTCCATGTAATCGTACTTTTACTACCGGGAGAGCAATCTCAACTAAAGAAATGTCTCCTCCATCTTCAAGGAGATAAGGTCTTACTTTTGCTAATGCTTCTAATACTTTCTCTTCGATTGTCATATTAATATTGAGTTATCCTAACGATTTCGGTAGGAGGAAAAAGCTCGTTTCGCTTATTGACTTCTTCTTCAATTTTTGAAACCATCTCTTCAAAAGCAATCGAAGAAATAGTACCTGATTGAAGGATCGCAGGTCGACCCGCATCACCCGATTCACGAATACTTTGTACAAGAGGAATCTGAGCTAATAAACTTACGTTTAAGTTTTCGGCTAAATGCTTCGCTCCATCCTTACCAAATATATAGTATTTATTATCAGGAAGTTCCTCCGGTGTGAAATAGGCCATATTTTCAATAATTCCAAGTACAGGGACATTAATATTATCCTGTTTGAACATGTTTACTCCTTTTCGGGCATCTGCCAAAGCCACTTCTTGCGGCGTGCTTACGATCACAGCTCCCGTAATTGGAATGGTTTGTACAAAAGTTAAATGCACATCTCCAGTTCCCGGAGGCAGATCAATGATCATATAATCCAGATCTCCCCAATAAGCATCAGTTAATAACTGGTTTATCGCTTTAGTAGCCATCGCACCTCTCCATATGATCGCCTCATCTCCCTGAATAAAAAATCCGATTGATAAAACTTTTACGCCATAAGCCTCAATAGGCTCTATATATTCTTTTCCTTCTATATTTACAGCAAGTGGTTTTTTCTGTGTAAGATCAAACATAGTTGGCGCTGAAGGACCATAAACATCAGCATCAATCAATCCAACTGCATATCCTTTTTTCGCAAGTCCAACTGCTAAATTTGCCGCAATTGTAGATTTTCCTACTCCACCTTTACCTGAGGCGACTGCAATAATATTTTTAACTCCTGGAAGAATTTTACGCAATGAAGGATCTCCTTTTTTCTCAATTCCTTTTATCAATATTTCTAATTCAAGGCCTTCTCCAAGTAGTCTGTTCAATTGAAAATAAATCGCTTCCTCCATCCTCTTTTTACTGTGCATCGCAGGATTACTGATCTCTACTGAAAACTTTATCTTTTTCCCATCGATCTGAATATCCTTAACCAATCCAAGACCTACAATGTCTTTCTTTAAATCTGGTTCGATCACATTCGCTAATGCACTTAAAACATCCTCTTTACTAAATCCCATAATTCATTTCAATTTTATACGTCAAAAGTAAGTAATTTAGAATGATTATAAAGATGACCTTTGTCACATTATATTATGAGAATGAATGCTAAAATGTACGAATGCTGTCTTCAGAGTAAAAGATAAACTTGTACGTCGCCCTAAGCTTCATTCTATTCTACAATTCCAATTCCCTTCCCGGATCCCAATACACACTTTTGAAATTCTGTATTTGATCATCAATGACTTCAATCCCCTCTTCTTTTAAACGCCTTTCCATTTCATCGGGACTGGTAAAATGCATTTTACCACTTAAGATCCCTAAACGATTTACTACCCGATGTGCCGGAACATCATCACGATTCATACAGGCATTCATCGCCCATCCAACCATTCTTGCTCCTCTCGCACTTCCAAGATATTTAGCAACTGCCCCATAGGAAGTCACTTTCCCATAAGGGACTAATCGAACCACCTGATATACATGATCAAAAAAATCTTTATTCTTATCTGATATTTTATCGCTTTTTATCATACAATCGGAATCGAATATAATTTATAGGCACTCCTTTTACTAAAAATTTTTGCTCATAAAAAGTCTTTAATTGCATGTGCTTTTTATCCTCCTCCCTTAATCGATCCCAATCATCCCCATAGAGATCATGAGCAATAAAATCGGCTTCTACTCCTTCTTCCTTTAAAACTTCCAGAGTGTAGTCAGCTAAAAAACGACTATCTGTTTTCATATGGATCCAGGCTCCCGGAACAACGAATTTTCGATAAATATCCAGATATCGGGGATGACTCAATCGGTGTTTTTCCCTTTCCTCTTTCATCTGCGGATCCGAAAAAGTTAACCAGATCTCATCTACTTCCGCTTTTCCAAAGAAAGAGGCCATAAATTCAATTCTCATCCGTAAAAAAGCAGCATTGGATATCCCTTCCTCATCCACTGTCTTTGCTCCTCTCCAGATTCTTGCTCCCTTAATATCTACCCCGATGAAATTCCTGTCCGGATACATTCGTGCCATTCCTACGGTATATTCTCCTTTACCGCATCCCAGTTCCAGTGTAATTGGGTTTTCATTTCCAAAAAAGGAGTGCCATTTTCCCTGTAATTCGCTTTCCCCGCTCAGTGCAATTTCAATAGGAGGCTCGTGCACATGTTTAAAGCTTTTTAATTCTGCAAAATGTGCTAATTTATTTTTTGCCAATTCAATAATAATTTGATGCAAAAATAGAAATTCAATTATCTTGTTGACTTAAAATCAAAATCGAAGGGGATAAAAAATTGCTTTTCTTTTAACAGTCCTCACTTAAAAATATATTTGTATACTTAAATTCAAGTGATGGATAAATTACGAATTGAACATGTCTCAAAGCATTATAGAAATCATACTGCACTTGAAGATGTGAGTTTTAATGTTAAGCCTCAAAGTATCTTCGGACTCTTAGGCCCTAATGGTGCCGGAAAAACGAGTCTGATCCGAATAATAAATCAAATTACTGCGGCTGATAGCGGCCAAATTTTTCTGGATGATAGATTATTAAGTGAAAAAGACATTGCCAATATTGGCTACTTACCCGAAGAACGAGGCTTATATAAAAAAATGAAAATTGGAGAGCAGGCTATCTATCTTGCTCAATTAAAAGGTCTAAGCAGGAATGATGCTATAAGTAAATTGAAATATTGGTTCGAAAAATATGATCTGTCGAATTGGTGGGACAAAAAAGTAGAAGAATTATCAAAAGGAATGGCTCAAAAAGTTCAGTTTATCACTACCGTTCTTCATGAACCCGATCTTCTGATCTTAGATGAACCTTTTTCGGGATTCGACCCTATCAATACCAATTTGATAAAAAATGAAATCCTTGATCTAAGAAAAAAAGGAACAACAATCATTCTTTCTACCCATAATATGAATTCAGTAGAAGAAATTTGTGATGATATTGTGCTTATTGATAATGCCAATATCATTCTCGAAGGAAAAGTATCAGAATTAAAGCAACGATTTAAACCCAATCAGTTTGAACTAACTTTTAAAGGTAATATGATCGGTTTTACCAATGCAATGTGGACAAACTATGATCTGGTAGAAACAAAAAAAGAAGGAGATCTTATAAAAGCGAATATTAAATTATTAAATGGTAAAAGTTTAAATGATCTTTTAAAGATCGCCATCGATCACCTTGAAATTCATGAGGTACATGAGCAAATACCCAGCATGAACGAAATTTTTATTACTGCTGTTGAGCAAAAGAATGAACCTTCCGAAATAATCGCTTAAGAAAAATGAACAAGATCTTACTTATCATAAAAAGGGAATATTTAACCCGTGTTAGAAAAAAGTCATTCCTTATAATGACCTTACTTGGTCCAATTTTAATCGCAGGATTTTTATCTCTTGCTATTTATCTTGGAATGAGTGATAGCTCGGTCCAAAATGTTGTTGTTGTTGACCAGGCAAAACTGGTAACGAAAACATTTAAAGATTCGGAATTCATAAAATTCTTTTATACCAATGAAACGCTAAGCGACTCTGCATTTGGCGAAAGTCCTTATAATTTAATGCTCATCGTTAATGAACATATCGTTGAGAATAACAAAGCACATTTATATTATAAAAAATACCCTTCCGTAAATGTTCAGTCTTATGTTAGCAATCAACTCGACAATTCTTTAGAGCAGCTTAAATTAAAGATGCATAATATTGATGATAAGGTCTATTCTGAGATCAGAACAGCAGTATTATTGGGCCTCTTCGATTATAAGGATCAGGAAGTAGAATCCAGGAAAGTGGAACTTGCTACTGTAGGATTCTTTTTCGCCTTAATCATTTACATGTTCATATTGCTGTATGCTGTTCAGGTGATGCGAGGGGTGATGGAAGAAAAGACCAATCGCATTATTGAAGTTCTTGTTTCCTCAGTGCGCCCTTTTCAATTGATGATGGGTAAAATTGTGGGAATTGCCTTTGTTGGACTCACTCAATTTTTACTCTGGATTTTACTTACCACCGCTTTGATGTCTGTCTTCCAATCGATGATCTTTACCGATCCTTTAGCAGGAGAAATCATTGCTGAACAACAAATTAGTCCGGAATTACAAAAAGAACTTATTAGTCCGGAACAGTCAAAAGCCGCTGTTATTCTCGACTTGATCGACCGTATCAATTTCCCACTGATGACAGGGATGTTTATTTTCTATTTCTTAGGTGGATTTCTATTGTATAGTGCACTTTTCGCAGCAGTTGGAGCGGCAGTGGATTCAGAAGCAGATACCCAGCAATTTGTTATGCCTCTTACTATCCCACTTATATTTGGTTTTATCATAGGCGAATTTGCGGTTTTAAATCCTGAAGGAAGCAGTTCTGTTTTCTTTTCGATTTTTCCATTCACTTCTCCCGTAGTTATGATGATCCGACTGGCAAATGGTTTTACTCCGGATACCATGTGGCAGTTATATCTTTCTATTTTTCTTTTGATCTTGGGTTTTATTTTCACCACATGGTTCGCATCAAAAGTATATCGTGTAGGAATTTTAATGTATGGTAAAAAAGTAGGCTATAAAGAAATCTGGAAATGGCTGCGCTATGGTAGTTAAAAAAGAAAATCAATTTTTAGCTGCACTTGATCTTGGTACTAATACATTTAATCTGGTTATAGCTAAGGATTCATCCCCTTTTACTCTCGTTGTTCGTATTGAGAAAGGAGTCTTTTTAGGCAAGGGAGGTTTGGCAGCCAAAAAAATAGTCCCTGAAGCGGTTGAAAGAGCACAAAAAGTGCTTTCAGAATATTCGGATATCCTCTCAAAATACGAATTAAGTCATGTGAAATGTGTAGCAACCGAAGCAATCAGAAATGCGAATAATGCCTCAGAAGTATTAAAACACCTCGAGATCAATGCCCCATTTACAGTAGAAACAATCCCCGGTGAACGTGAAGCAGAATTAGTCTATAAGGGAGTTAAAAGTACAGGGATCCTAAATGAGGAAAACTGCATGATTATGGATATTGGAGGGGGTTCTGTCGAGTTTATCATCGGAAATAGCAACACTATTCATTGGAAAAAAAGTTATAAAATTGGGATAAGTCGAGCACTTGAAATGTTTCCTCTTTCTGACCCTCCATTAGAAGAAGAAATGAAAAAACACTATTCCTTTTTTAAAGAGAATTTACGAGAATTAACTCATTACATTGATCAATTCGAGATAAAATCCTTAATTGGCACGGCAGGATCATTCGATTCATGGAGGAAAATGATCGGAGATCAGGACCGAACTAATCCAACAAGTCGATTAAGTTTAAAAGATTTAAAAGCATCTATTAAAAATATTAATTCGATCAGCGCTCAAAAAAGAGCTATTATTAATGGAATGGAAGAAATGAGAGTGGAAACCATTGTGCCGGCAGGAATATTAGTAACTTATTTGTTAGATTACTTTAATTTTGAATCCATATATCAATGCTCTTATTCTTTGTCTGAAGGAGTACTTTGGGAACTAATAAACGAATAGAAATGGCAGAAATAATTATCATCGACGACGAAAAGGCAATTAGAGAAACGCTCAAAGAAATTCTTGAATATGAGAAGCACAAAGTAAGCGTTGCTGAAGACGGAAAAAAGGGTCTAGCTAAAGTGAGAGAGCATCAATTTGACCTCATCTTTTGTGATATTAAAATGCCTGAGATGGATGGAATGGATTTTCTGGAACGTGTTGCATTATTAGGCATAGATGTGCCTATTGTTATGATATCGGGTCATGCAAATATCGAAACGGCTGTAGAATCATTAAAAAAAGGCGCATTTGATTTCCTTGAAAAACCACTTGACTTAAATCGAGTTTTGGTAACCGTTAGAAATGCACTCGATCGTCAGTCTTTACAAAATGAAACAAAACATTTACGCCAAAAGGTTAGTAAGCAAAAATTCAATGAAATAATAGGCGAGTCCAAAGAGATTAGAAAAATTAAGGAAATGATTGCTACTGTGGCACCGACAGATGCCAGAGTCCTAATTGCCGGATCAAATGGAACAGGAAAAGAATTAGTTGCCCGACATATTCATGAATTGAGCAATCGATCTAAGGCTCCTTTTATTGAAGTGAACTGTGCAGCGATTCCAAGTGAATTGATCGAAAGCGAATTATTCGGTCATGAAAAAGGCTCCTTTACCTCTGCCCATAAAATGCGCAAAGGAAAATTCGAACTCGCACAAGGAGGAACCTTATTTCTTGATGAAATTGGAGATATGAGCTTGTCTGCTCAGGCAAAAGTTTTGCGAGCCTTACAAGAGAATAAAATTACCCGTGTTGGAGGGGATAAGGAAATTAGCGTGGATATCAGGATCGTAGCTGCTTCCAATAAAGATCTAAAATCGATGATCGAGAAAAATGAATTCAGAGAGGATCTATATCATCGTCTTTCGGTCATAATAATTGAGGTCCCCTCTTTGAAAGAACGTGCTGAAGATATCCCTTTACTATGTGATCATTTTCTTAACCTGGTCTGTAACGATTATGGAATGGCGCTAAAAGGAATTCAAAGCGAAGCTATTAAAGCATTAAAAGAGCTCGACTGGACAGGTAATATTCGTGAACTACGCAATGTGATCGAACGACTTGTAATTCTTAGTGGAAATGAGATCACTTCTGAAGATGTGAAGAAGTTTGTTGGGAGGTAGTAGCTTGTAAATAGTAGTTAAGCTAAGTTGGGCACAATTCGAAAAGAAAAAAGCGATCATGAAAAATCTAAAATCATGCAGAATCAATGTAATGATCTCTAACATGGACAAAGCAATTGAATTTTACCAAAGCAAATTGGGTTTGGAACTAATTAATAGATACGGAGATCATTATGCCGAAATAAAGGCAGCAGATCTAATTATTGGCTTACATCCATTGTCGGAAAAAGTTGTTCAAGGAAACAATCTTTCAATAGGTTTTGGCGTGGTTGAATTTGATTCTACAATTAAAGAATTAGAGTCTAATGGCATAGAATTTAAATTGGAAAAGGACGGCTGGATCCGATTAGCACACTTTAAGGATCCGGATAATAATCAAATGTTTTTAGCAGAAAGAAAAGATTAAAATTTAACTAGTTACTAGAAGTAAGTTGATCATCTTTTAATTTCAGTCCCTTTTGGCATGTATTCCATCCATCGGTGAGCTTCTTTCACCTCATTAAATCCAAAAGGTCTGTAAAGTTCGTGTGCATCCAAGGTCCCTAACATCCACCTGGAGATCATTTGAAGATCCGGATGATTCATGATCTCATTCATCAATCGTTTTCCGTATCCTTTCGACCGATAATTCTTATCTACAAAAACATCAGCCAGATAAGCAAAGACTGCGAAATCGGTTATTACCCTTGCGAAAGCGATCATTTCCTTCCCTTCGTACAATCCAAAACAG
>JAHECK010000010.1 GCA_024641785.1 Flavobacteriales bacterium
GCTGGTAATATGATGTTGCAAGGTGTTTGCTATTTGGAAATCGTTGCGTGAGTTCATCAAACATCTCAATCGAATTATCAATATCATTCAATTCTTCATTATAAATGACTCCTGCATTATACAGGGCCTCTTCTAATAAAGCCTCCGATTCAGCTAAGCCTTCGTCAGTTAATGGAACATCCATTAAATACTCCTGAAGACTTTTTATTTCTTTTCTTTTAAATGAAGCACTAACCTCCCCGCCCTGTTCATCATTTACAGACACTAATCGACTTCCTATATTGGACCTTCTCCAATTATCCTGCAATGTTCGGCTTCCCCATATTTTTTGAAACTCTGAATAACCAAAACTCAAAGAACTTGAATTATAAAAATACCAGTCTCCTTTCCCATTTCCTGATCCCTGCGAACTATTACTCAATGGATTTGAAGCGCTAAGGGACTGCCTATTATCATTCTCTTTCGCTGACATTAAGTCGGCAATTCTTTCATCTTCGGCAAGTTCTTCTGCGGCAATAATTCCTAATATTATTTTTTCTCTTTCTTTCTCCGTTATGGTAGCTAAATGAATTAATGAGTCTTGTAATTCAATCACATCAAGATTAATGATCAAATCGGCTAAGCCCCTATCCAATTCCTCAATGGGTTTATAATTTTCATCTTCTTTAGGTAAAAAGATAAGCGTACTGTCATAATAAGATTTGGCTGTTTTATAAAAACGATCTTCCATATAAATATCACCAAGTGCTTTAAATGATATTCCTTTTTGCTCCATGTTACCCAAACTCTTCTCGGTAGATAGAACCAGGTATTCAATCGCCATTTCTTTATTTTTTTCTTCTAATTCAAGAGTAGCTAATGCATAATAAATTTGATCGTAATAGTCAATATTTTTACGATCCTTGATCATTTTTTTTAATAGTTTTTTAATGTCAGCGCTATCTCCATCTCGTTCATTGTATGCCATAGCCTGATTGATCGAAGCATAAAAGACCATTTCGTAATAAGGATGCATTTTAACGACCCTTTGATAGGCGTTTATTGCATCATTGCTTCTGTTTTCTTCTTCATAAAGCTGAGCTAAAATATAGGTAAGTCGGGCTCTTCGCTTTTTGTTTTTAGTAACAACAATTGATTCTTCCAGCTTTTCTATCGCTTTTCCATATCGCTCATTACGAATATGAAAGTCTGCATATACTGCTTTAAAATCTGAAACGATTTCTTCAGGAAGATTTTCTTCTTCTAATAATTTCAATAAAGAAGAGGCTTTTCCGTAATCTGCTAATTCAATTTTTGTTCTTGCCATCCATAAAGTGGCCTCGTATTTAATATCTTCATCCTTATATTGTTTAATGATAAAGTCGAAAACTTTGATCGCTTCATCAAACTGATGCTTATAAAAATAAGCTTCTCCCATTACCAGATAATTGTATTTTATCCATTTGTTCTCTTCTTTTTTCTTGATCGTCATCGCATGGCGATCGATCACCGTTGAGGTTTTTAAAATGGCCCTATCCATTTGAGGATAAATATTCTTCGCTTCCAGATCCGTTCCATAAATAAAAACCGGAAGAATTTTCTTCCAATCGTCTTTATGCTGAGCCTCTAATGTTGCTATTCCTTCTTTTAGACTTTCTTCTGCATAGAAATAGCCATTAAATTTCGATGTAGTTTGATGATATAACCTACTGGTAAATGAATCCTTACTTCGCGAGCACGAAAAAGAAAATACAATTACAGTTAGAACTGCAACAGAAAGAAAAAGGATTCTTTTCAAAATATTACTTTATGTATGGGTTAATAACCCTAAAGAGGCAAAAATATTTTATTTTTTGGATAATATTTCTGCCTTTTGGAAATAAGAATGAATTAATGCTATTCATTAATATATAAAAGGGAATTTATTTCAATTGAAAAGCTCATTATAGGCATTAAATTTTACCGGGAATTGAATCGATAAATTTTTGAGTGTATGGCGATTTTGCATTTTTAAAAATATCATCAGGACTTCCCTGTTCAACTATTTCTCCTGCATTCATTACGATAATACGATCCGACATATGTTTTACTACTGAAAGATCATGTGAAATAAAAACAAAGGTAAATCCAAATTCTTTTTTTAGATCGTTTAGTAAATTAAGTACCTGGGCCTGAACCGAAACATCCAATGCAGAAACCGATTCATCACAAACAATAAATTCCGGGTTTACTGCTAAAGCACGAGCAATACATACACGTTGTCTTTGCCCACCCGAAAGTTCATGAGGATATCTGTTATAATACTCTTCATCTAAGCCCACTTTTTTTAATAATTCGGCTACTTCTGTTTTATAAGAATTTGAAAGTTTTAATGAATGAACTTTCATCACTTCTTCGATTGCTTTTCCAACCCGCATTCTTGGGTTTAGAGAAGAAAAAGGATCTTGAAAGATGATTTGGATTTTTTTTCTGTAAGGGATGAGTTCTTTTCTACTCTTAAGCAAAAGATCTTCATCATTATAAAATACTTGCCCGCTTTTGGCCTGTGCTAATCCGAGTAAGGTCCTCCCAAGTGTTGTTTTCCCACATCCTGACTCACCAACCAGGCCTAATGTTTCTCCCTTATACACAATAAGGCTTACATCGTTAACCGCTTTAAAATAATCTGTTGTCTTCCCCCAGAAATTCTTCTTCGCCGCAAACCAGGTATTAATTCCATCAGCTCTTAGTAAGACCTCTTCTTTATTGATTTTTGAACCGGGAATCCGTTCTTTTATATTGACCTCATTTCCACTTAAAAACTCTTCAACAGTAGGCAAATGTTCTAGGTATCGGTCGAGTGGAGGTCGACAGGCTAATAGTCCCTTTGTATAAGGATGTTGCGGATCATTAAAAACAACTGAGGTGATACCTTCTTCGACCAGCTTTCCTTTGTAAAGGACTAAAACACGGTCGGCGATATCTGAAACCACACCAAGATCATGAGTAATAAACAATAGTCCGGTCTCCGTATTTTTCTGTAGGTTGGATAATAACTCAAGTATTCGTTTTTGTACCGTTACATCAAGTGCGGTTGTTGGCTCATCGGCGATTAGAAATGAAGGATTACAACTCATCGCCATAGCGATCATTACCCGTTGTTTTTGCCCACCCGAAAGCTCATAAGGAAAGCGATCAAAAATCTTATCAGGGTTTGAAAGTTCCACTTTTTTAAAAAGATCGATCGAAAGTTCTTTCGCTTCCTCTTTTTGAATTTTCAGATGCTTCACAAGCACTTCTGCAACCTGACTTCCGCAGGTTTTGACTGGGTTTAGTGCTGTCATTGGCTCTTGAAAGATCATTGAAATTCGATCGCCACGAAGTTTTTCTATTTCAAGATCAGAGCATGATAGCAGATCTATCGGCTCAGTTTTTACATAGAATAATGCTTGTCCGCTTATTTCGATGTTCTTTGATCGCTCAAATAAGCGCATTAATGCCATTGAGGTTACTGATTTCCCGGAACCTGACTCACCTACTAAACCTAAGGTCTCTCCTTTAAATAGAGTGAAACTAAGAGAGTTAACGGCATATTTCCATTCATCACCGTGTTTAAAACGGATGCTTAGATCCTTAACCTCAAGTATTATATCTGATGAAATCATTCTTCTCGAAAAATAGAATTAAATAGTTGTCTTTTGAAGCTTCATATATTCCTTTTTTAACATCACGCTTTTCATATACCTTTTTTAAAGGAATTGTAGTTAGCTGAATAATATCAAAGGCAATTTATTAATAGGATTATTTTAAATTTAATTTTTCAATTTTATTAGAAACACCTTCCAATTTTAAAGAATCTTCTATCATGGAAAAATCGTTTTTTTCAGCAGTTTTAATGATCTCTCCATCCTTTAGATGAAGAATAAGATCACAGGACTCACTTAAAGTTGAGAAAATATGAGAAGAAAGAATTACTATCTTATTGAGCGATTTTAATTTTAGAAGTATTTCCTTAATAATCATATTGCTGTGGATATCAACTCCATTAAAAGGTTCATCTAAGATAAAAACCTCGTTTTCTTGAATAAGAATAGCAGTTAGAGCAAGTTTTTTCTTCATTCCGGTAGAATAGGTTTCGGCATACTGATCCAAAGGGAGTTCAAAAATATTTATCTCTTCCAAGTTCTCTACCTTACTATTTCTAGCATTGCACACTAATCTTAGGTATTCTTTGCCGGTGATTTTTGTAATAAAATATGGGTTTGTGGGAAGAAAACCCATCACATTTTTCAGGTTATTACCGCTATATTCAATATGGCCTTCACAATTTTCAAGTCCGGCCATGCAATTAAATAAAGTGGTTTTCCCGGCCCCATTTTCTCCAACAATACCTATGATACGGCCTCTTTTAAATGAGGTATTTATGTCTTTAAGCACTCTGTGTGTTCCAAATGATTTATTAAGTGAGCTAAGTTTTATCATCTAAGAATGGATTTTAGATTTTGTTTTGCTTTTGAAAATAAGAATGGGATCAATGCAAGCAATAAAGGTGGAAAAAGGAGGCTAAAACCTATTGCAAATCCCTGGATCAAATTAATTTCTGATGGATAATAAGCATACTTTCCGAGAAGGCTGGTTACAACAAAAAGCACTCCCGTTATTTCTATCAAAAGAATAATAAACCAGTGATCAAAATGGAATAAAACCAATAAACCAGCTATTGGTAAGCTCATCATAAGGCTATAAATAACAGCGATCTTTAATTTATCGACCAAAAAACCGGAAGACTTAGAAGAATTTAACCAAACATAAAATAAAGGTTCAGGTTGGGAATAGTAAAAAAAGCTAATGATCAAGTAGGGGGCTAACAAAGAAAATAAGCCAAGATTTAAATTGGAATAATAGATAGAAAAAAAAGCTAGGGCATAAATAAGTATGATAATGTAATAGCTGTTTCTAAATCCAATTATAAATTCAAATGGGTATTTATAAAAAGGAGTAGGAAGTGAGCGTGAAAAGGGATTTATTTTAACTAAAAAAACAGATAAAAAAGCTAGAATATAAACACTTAGTGCTGAAATAAATTCATTTTCAAAAAGCAAAAAGAGAGCGAAGGGACTTGCAACTAAAAAATTTTCGACACTTTTTATTTTAAGATAATCTCGTTTTGAAAAACAATTTTTAAGGAAGTTATTTCTTTCGCTATTTCCCAAATAATTAATAAAATAAAAAGCAATAACCGGGTAGATGTATTCGGGATATTTTATTTTCTGGAAGAAAAAATAAGATAAGATCAAAAAAGTAACAATACTTAATCCAATTCCGAATATAGGATTTAGACCGGCTTCTTTTAAAAGCCTCGCAATGCGTTTGAATTGTACTAAAAAGTAATATTTCATTTCTTAAAAAGGTGGCTTAAAAGCCATACTATTGCTTTAGCGATTTTCAAAGAGTACTATTAGGTAAATCTATAACATAATCAGAATAGATCCTTAACCATGCAAACACCAAATTACCCGTTTATAATTCTTATTTATTTTATCCTTATCATTAATTTGCAGATGATTTATAATTCTTGAATATGCCATACGCAAATATTTTAACTGAAATTTTAGACGGGAATCTTGAAATAACGATCAATCGTCCTGAAAAATTAAATGCAATAAATAAAGACACGATCAATGAACTTGCTAAAGCCTTTAAAAAAGGAGAAGAAAATGATGAGGTTAAAGTGATCATTCTAACAGGGTCAGGTCAAAAGGCTTTCATCGCAGGAGCAGATATTTCGGAATTTGCCCATTTTAATATTGAACAAGGAAAACAATTAGCCGGAGAGGGTCAAAAAAGCCTTTTTGATCTGGTTGAAAATCTTAGTACGCCGGTTATTGCAGCGATAAATGGCTTTGCATTAGGTGGAGGACTGGAATTGGCGATGGCTTGCCATGTAAGAATTGCTTCTAGCAATGCTAAGATGGGCTTGCCTGAGGTTTCTTTAGGAGTGATTCCCGGTTACGGAGGCACACAGCGTTTAAGTCAATTAGCCGGAAAAGGTAAGGCGATGGAATTAATTCTAACTGCCGGAATGATCGATGCAAATGAGGCTCATCGAATTGGACTAGTAAACCATGTGGTAGAGCAGGAAGGTCTTATAGAAGAAGCCCGCGCTATGGCTAAAAAAATGAAAAAAAACTCACCGATGGCAATGGCCTCTGCAATTCGATCCGTGAATGCAGGTTTTAATAATAAAGTGAACGGTTTTGATGTTGAAATTGATGAGTTTGGAAAATGTTTTGGTACTTCTGATTTCAAAGAAGGAACAACGGCATTTCTTGAAAAAAGAAAAGCAGAATTCGGTTTAAAAAAGTAGATAAAATATACGTTAACAAAAATTAAAGGAGGGCGGATACTAATTGCAAAAAAAATCCTTTAATTGTTATTGAATTAGCAGTTCTTAGCTATAAAATTAAAGATTGGCGAATCCAATTAAACAACTTGCAGGACAAACAGCCATTTATGGCTTTAGTACTATCATTGGGCGCTTGCTCAATTATTTATTAGTACCCCTACATGTAGCTATTTTTCAACCAGCGGCTTATGGTGTAGTTACAGAACTATATGCTTACGCGGCATTCTTAGCGGTTATTCTCACCTATGGAATGGAAACAGCTTTTTTTAGGTATCTTAATAACGCCGATCATAAAGCTGAAAATACTTTTCGAACTGCCTTTTCTTCCCTCATTTTTACAAGCCTTATTTTTCTGGCTTTAACATTATTTTTTGAGGAGAATATCGCAAATTTTATTCTCTATCCAAGTCACCCTGAATATGTATTATGGTTTGCATTGATCTTAGCCTTTGATTCTCTCTCTTCTTTGCCTATGGCAAAATTGCGTAGCGAGAATAAATCGGTGCTGTTTGCCAGTGTAAATATTTTCAGTATTCTCATTACGGTTGCCTTAAACTTATTCTTCCTTTTATATTGTAAACCCAATTATGATGCAGGGAATAGTAACTGGTTGATCGAAAGTGTTTATCGTCCTGAAATTGGAGTGGGCTATATTTTTATTGCTAACATGATCGGAAGCATGTTGAAGTTTGTATTGCTTATCCCTTTTATGCTGCGGACAAAGGGAGTTTTTGATTGGGCACTACTGAAAACAATGCTTTATTACGCCCTTCCTCTTATGATTTTTGGCTTAGCAGGAATTGTTAATGAAACTTTTGATCGAATTCTGCTTAGAAGGATACTTACTGAAACTAAGGGTGATGAGTATGCGAAAATACAAGTGGGGATCTATGGGGCAAATTATAAATTGGCGATGCTGATCACTATTTTTATTCAAGCTTTTCGATATGCAGCGGAGCCTTTTTTCTTTTCACATGAAAAGCAAGAGAATAGTCGATTTACCTATGCCTACATAATGCAGGTTTTTGTCGGTGTAGTAGGTTCATTGTTTCTTGTAGTTACTTTATATATGGATCTTTTTAAACACATTATTATTCCTAATGAGAATTACTGGAGCGGATTAAGGATTGTCCCCATACTATTGATGGCAAATATTTTCCTTGGTATCTACTATAATCTGGGGGTATGGTTTAAACTTTCGGGTAAGACAAGACAAGGAATGTATATTTCAGTCATTGGGGCAGTGATAACCATTGTACTTAATGTATGGCTTATTCCTTATTTCGAATACATGGCATCCGCCTGGGTCACTTTGATCAGTTATTTTTCGATCACCATCTTTTCTTATTTCCTGGGGAGAAAATATTATCCAATTCCTTACCGCTTAGGAAGGATTGCTTATTATATCGTCGCTCCGGTAATGATCTATTTACTTCTTCAACAATTCGATATAGATAATATCTTTATTAAGTATTCGATTCATTCCCTATTTTTGATAACCTTTGTAGGCAGCTTTTATTACCTTGAATTTAAAGCTACTAATTCTCTCACTTCAAATAAAAATGAACTTTAATAATGGTTGAAATAAAGATAATAAATCGTTCTAAAAATGAACTTCCACAGTATGAAACTATTCAAAGTGCTGGGGTCGACTTAAGAGCAGATATTGCAGAAGACATTAGGTTAAATCCTTTAGAAAGAATTCTTGTCGGGACCGGATTATATATTTCTTTGCCAAAAGGATTTGAAGCTCAAATAAGACCGAGAAGTGGGATGGCTTATAAACATGGATTAACTGTTTTAAACTCACCTGGAACAATTGATGCTGATTATCGTGGAGAGATAAAGGTTTTAATGGTAAATATTTCAAATGAAGCCTATACAATAAAACCAGCCGAACGATTAGCTCAAATGGTAATCGCTCAACATGAACAAGCAGCATGGATGGAAGTGTCGCTTTTAGATGAAACGAAACGAGGAGAAGGCGGATTTGGCAGTACCGGGAAAAACTAGTGCCAAATGCGATAAATAATAGAGAGATCCAAATGATTTATAGGAAGACTAAAAAAGAGTAGAATGAATATTATAATACCAATGGCCGGAATAGGTAAGCGATTAAGGCCTCATACTTTAACAACGCCTAAACCTTTACTTCAACTTGTTGGAAAACCAATAGTCGAACACCTTGTCGAAGAGATCATGGCGCAGGTAAATACTAAAGTAGATACTATAGGATTTATAATAGGTGATTTTGGAAAAGAGGTGGAAATGGAGCTTCTTGCCATTGCGGAAAAAGAAGGATGTAAGGGAGCCATTTTTTATCAAAAAGAAGCTTTGGGAACTGCTCACGCCATTTTATGTGCTAAAGAATTGCTTCAAGGCCCGGTGGTTGTTGCCTTTGCAGACACACTTTTCAGAGCGGATTTCAAACTTGACCCGGAAATTGATGGCGTTCTTTGGGTGGAAAAAGTAGCGGATCCAAGTGCTTTCGGAGTAGTGGAATTAAATAAAGAAGGTCATATCACTTCTTTTTTTGAAAAACCTAAAATTTTTGTTTCCGATAAGGCCATGATAGGGATCTATTATTTTAAAAGAGGCGAAGATCTCAAATCTGAGATGCAATTCCTTATTGATAATAATATCATGAATGATGGAGAGTACCAATTACCGGATGCACTTAGAGCGATGGTTAAAAAGGGGAATAAATTTATCCCAGGTACGGTAATAGAATGGTTAGATTGTGGAAATTACAAGGCTACTGTGAAAACAAATTCGCAATGGCTATTATATAAATCAAAGGAAAATTTGATCGACCCAAAAACAAGATTGAATCATTCGCTTATTATTCCTCCATGTTATATTGGAAAAGATGTTGAATTAGTTAATTCTGTTGTTGGACCTTTTGTTTCCATAGCAGGAAATAATAAAATAACAGGGTCTGTTATAAAAGAATCAATTATTGGATCCAATACGAATATTACAAATAGTCACCTTAAAAATTCGATGATCGGCAATTACGTTCAGATAATTGAAAAGGAAAAAGAATTAAGCCTTGGGGATTATAATCAAATAGAAGAATGAGAAATAGCATATATATCATATTAATTCCATTAGTCATTGGAGCTTGTGCCACATCGAAAACACAAAGTTCTAAAGAAAAAGAGTCCCAAAATTCGGTGCTCAATTATGAGCAGCAATCTCAAGTAATTAAAATGCTATTTGATGGAGAAAAAGCAGAATTAAAAGGAAATGCTACAAAAGCGATTTCATATTATCGTGAATGTGTCGAAATAGATCCAAATAATCCAATAGGCTATTTCAAATTGGCAACCGTTTACCACTCCATGGGAAATTATCCTTTTGCAGTTTCCAGGATAAATGAAGCGATCCGCATCGATCCAAATAACAAGTGGTATTATTTATTGCTTACACAAAGCTATTTAGCGATGTCAGATTTCCCAAAAGCTACCGAATCGATTAAGAAAGTAATAGAATTAGAACCTGATAATATTGAATATCAATTGGAGCTTGTAGAATTATATGCTCAACAAAATAAATTTGATAAAGCAATACAGACTTTAGATGAGGTTGAAAAGAGGTATGGAAGTAATCCTGAGTTTAATATTCGAAAGCAAGAATTTTATATGTCTAATGGTCAGTCAGATAAAGCGATCGAAACGTGTAAATTACTCATTCAACAATATCCTGATCAACCTAATTTTTACGGCTTATTGGCGATATTGTATGAGAGTATAGGAGATAAGGAGAATGAGTTTCTTATGTATAAAAAATTAGTTGAGCTCGACCCTGAAAACGGATTAGCTCATTTAAAACTTTCAGGCATTTACCAGGAAAGAGAAAATAAAGAAATGTCAGAAGCTGAGATGAAAGAAGTTTTTAAGAGTAGGGATCTGGATATTGAAGTAAAAGTAAATGTATTGACTCAATATTATGAAAAACTACAATTCGATAATACAATATGGCCCTATGTAGAAGAATTATTGATCAATATGGAATTGGCAAATCCAAATGATGCAAGAACATATAGTGTTTACAGCGATTTTTTAACACTCCAACAATCCTACGAACCGGCTAGAGAGTATCTTTTAAAATCACTTGAAATTAAACAAGATCGATTTTTAGTTTGGAATCAACTTATTCTTTTAGATTCTCAATTGGCCGATTGGAAAGCTATGGCTGAGCATAGTGAAGAAGCGTTATCCCTCTTCCCATCTAACCCTGCACTATATTATTATCAAGGGATTGCCTATTTTCAATTAAAGCAATACGATGACGCAATAGAAATATTAGAAACCGGTAAAATGATAATCTTTAAAAGCGAAAGTGGAATCGTCGACTTTTATATCTTACTTGGAGATTCATATAATGCCATTAAAAAGTATAATAAATCTGATGAAAATTATGAATTAGCATTAAAGGTTAATCCGGATAATCCTTATGTTCTTAATAATTTCGCTTATTATCTTTCGTTAAGAAAGGATAAGCTGGAAAGAGCAGAGAAAATGGCTAAACGAGCGGTAGAACTTGAGCCCAACCAATATAATTATCAGGATACTTATGGATGGGTATTGTTTCAAGCGGGAAAATATGAGGAAGCAGTATTTTGGCTAAATAGTGCCGTTAATAATGGAGGGAGAGTGAATGGGGAAATTGTGGAACATTTAGGTGATGCCCTTTATAAAACCGGAAAAAGTGATGAAGCTCTTGAAAAATGGAAGGAAGCAAAGCAGATCGGGGATGCTTCTGCTTTAATTGATGAAAAAATCAGGACCGCTAGTTATGTGGAATAAAATGAGCAGATATATAGTCTACATATTATTTTTATTCTTGCTCATTTTTAGCTCATGCGCTAAGAAAAAAGCCCTTGAAGGGGGTGAAAAACTCACTTCAAAATCGTTAAAATTTCTTCAAATGGAAATTGAAGAAAATCGATTAGAGTATGAAACATTTAATGCAAGGTTTAGTGCCAAAACAGATATTAATAATGAAAAACTAAGCTTTAAAGGAAGCTTAAAAATAAAGCGTGACTCTATTATTTGGCTTTCATTAACAAAGCTTGGCGGTGTTGAAATGATCCGTCTAGTTCTCACTAAAGATTCAATCAAGTTTATAAATAAGTGGGATAAGGAATATTACTTAGGTACTATCGATAAGATTAATAGGCTGGAAAATGTAGAATTGAGCTATTTTCAAATTCAAGATCTATTATTAGGGGAATTAATTGAATATAATCCGGAAGAAAAATTTAATACAAGTCATGATAATAGTACCTATTTATTGACAAGTAGAAACAAATCAAATATTAGAAAAGCAAGTACTATTACAGAAGGGGATAGTATAATGGAAATAGATTTTGAAGATAAAAAATTACAAAAGGCTTTAGAGAAAAATTCAGAAAGCGATTTCATTATTAAAAATTATTATTTGCTGCCTGATAGTTATTGGTTGGCTCGCCAAACGATCAATATAGTTGATGTGCAACAAGCATTAGATATAATTTATAATGATTATTTAATTATTGAAGAAAAATATCCCTTTGCGATGAATCAATTTATTAGAATTGCTTCTGAAAAAAAATCGAGTAGAATAGAAATAGCCTATTCTGAAATACAATTTAATAGAGATGATAGTTACCCATTTAAGATAAGTTCTAAATATGAGCCAATTAAAAAACGGAATTAGTTTTTTTCTTTTTTTCATTTTTGGAAACCTGTGCTTATTGGGTCAGGGAAAAGAAGAATTGCAAAAAGAAAGGAATGAACTCAATAAAAAGATTGAATTAACAAATCAATTAATTAAGGACACCCAAAAAGAAAAGTCGAATACACAGCAGACCTTATTACTTCTTAATAAGAAAGTAGGTTATAGAGACCAGTTGATTTCAAACTACGGTAAAGAATCTCGTGAACTGGAAAGGCAAATTGATGGAAATAAAAAGGAAATTGCCAACCTGGAAGTTGAATTAGCCTCCCTCAAAAAAGAGTATGCCCATTTAATTAGACAAGCCTATAAAAATAGAGATAGTTATGATCAGCTCATGTTTATCTTTTCGGCACAATCATTTAATCAAGCATATAAACGAATGAAATTTATTCAGCAATACACACTATATCGCCAAAAACAAGCTGAATTAATTAAATCGAAAAGCCTTGAAATAGTTGAATTAAATGCAGCCCTTGAAATTAAAGTACAGGAAAAAAGAACCTTAGCGTCTAAAGTAGCTGAAGAAAAGAACAGTCTTCAGTCGGATGTGGATAAGCAAAAAGTAGCCTTAAATAGCCTTCAGCAAAATGAAAAGGAGCTTAAAAAACAATTAAGAGAACAAGAAGATCAAAGAAAGAACCTTAATAAGGCGATAGATCGAATCATAGCTGAAGAGATTAAGAAATCAAAAAAAGATAATGCTGGTAATTTTACCTTAACTCCTGAGGCGAAAGAATTATCGGATAATTTTGCCAAAAATAAAGGGAAATTACCCTGGCCTGTTGAAAAAGGACTTATTACAGGTGCGTTTGGAATTCATGATCATGCCTTTTTACCAGGAATAAAGGTGGAAAATAATGGAATTGATATTACTACAGAAAAGGGTTCCGGGGTGCGGACTGTATTCAACGGAAGTGTTTCTGCTATTCTGGACTTTAAAGACATGGGTAAAGCAGTAATTATAAATCATGGGGCATACCGTACCGTTTACAGTAATTTAAAAGAAGTATTTGTTGCAAAAGGTCAAAAGGTGGATACGAAACAATTGTTGGGAACAGTGATGACCAATGTGCAAAGCGGAAAAACAGATTCTCATTTTGAAATTCTATATATCGATTCTAAAGGAGAATTTTTAAAACAAAACCCTGCCCTTTGGATCGCCAGATAATTGCCGGAATGGGTTGATAGGGTGTTTTCTACTACAAATTTCGCTAATTAAAGGCGATTAAATACTAATTAACGGCAGCAAACTACATTTTATTGGTTTTTAATTTACCCTCAAAATAGTTTATAAAATATTAAAAATCAGATAGATATGATTTAATTAGCAAAATAATCATATAAATAACGGTATTATTTCATCAATTAAGTAAACCATTTACTATCCAAAAGCGTAAACGCAATGACAAACCTACAAAGTCATGAAAAGAATTGTATTAGTATCCGTATTAATTACCGCTTTTCAGTTATGCGCTTACGCCTGGCCTAATAATTTAATATTCACCCTAAAACCCAATAACATTGAATTATTGGATAAAATTAAAACAGATCTCCCCAAGTTCACTGAAAAAGATGGACAGACCTATTTAGGTAAGTTTATTCATCCCGACATTGCGAAAATGGCACAAAAGGAACTGGAGAGTAAAGGATTTCCTACAGAAGTATTAGCTTTCTTTAGAGCTCGGCAAATCCCAATGGAAGATGCATTGAGTTTAGTAGAGAATTTAAATTCACAAGAAGAGAATACCATGTTATCCGGAACAAAAGGATCAAGCCAAGGTGCTTTTAAAGTAAGTAGTGTTAAAGATGTTAATAGTGCCTATTTTACGATCCAAGTTGGAATGTATTCTAAATCAAGGAAGGATAATTTCGATATTGAAGTGAGAGAATTACAAGTCAATGATAATTTCTATTATTTCTATGGTAAATATGAAACGATTGAAAAAGGGAATGAAATTTTATCAGAGCTAAAAGAAAAAGGATTTAATGATGCCTTTATAACCGGATTTAGTTTAGGTCAGAAAATGAATGCTGAATTACTTGAGAAATTACTCAAGTCCTGACGAATAAGATCATTAAAATAGTAAAAGGGGAGAATTCGTTTTCCCCTTTATTTTTTTTTGTAAACAGGAACCGCAGAACAGGGCTCTCCAAACATTAATGATTTTACAACAGGTGTTAATTTTAAAGTTAGGTTCAAATAAGCTTCTTCTGCGATCGCTTCATCCGAACAGCCTTTAATGATCACCCTTTCGTCATTATATTGAGATAGATCAACGGAATCGATCTCATTTAGTAATAATTGCTTTTCTAATTCTTTCCGATCTCCAAAAACAACTCTTTTTGCAATACCTGATAACTTTGAAGCGATAAGCATATATGCCCAATTTGGGACGATTGCATCTGCAGAACAGGTTACATTTACAAATTGATCATTGAATAAAGTCCAGTCGGTTTCTTTTATATAGAGTCTGAATTCACTCTCTCGTAACACCAATTCCTGAAAAAGTAATTTCTTTAGATCTATCTCGGATCTGATTCCTGATGGCTTTAATTTTTCGAGATCTATGGTCTTAATTCCACTATCTGCTACACGGTTTACAATCTCTTCCATCTTATTATATTACATAAAACCTAGTTCAAACTTAGCTTCCTCGCTCATCATGTCTTTATCCCAAGGAGGATCGAAAATTAAATTTATTTCTACCTTTTGTAATCCCTCAATAAGCTCAATTTTATTTTTCACTTCCAGAGGAAGCGATTCCGCCACAGGACAATTAGGACTTGTTAAAGTCATATCGACATCTACATTAGAATGATCATCGATCCGGATATCATAGATCAAGCCCAGTTCGTAAATATTAACAGGAATTTCAGGATCATATATTGTTTTGATCACATTGATTATAGAATCCTCAATAATTTTCTTGTCCATCATATGCTTGATTTATGTTGAAGTCCTATAGCATATAGCTTCATTTTTTTTATCATACTGATCAGCCCGTTTGCCCGTGTTGGTGATAAATGTTCTTTTAATCCGATCTCATCAATAAATTGCAGGTCAGAATTTATTATTTCTTCCGGACTTAGCCCGTCCAAAGCCTGAATTAATAATGCGATGATTCCTTTTGTTATTATTGCGTCACTATCTGCTTCGAAATGGACTAAACCATCTTCTTTCCATGCATGCAACCATACCTGACTTTGACAACCTCTGATCCGGTACTCATCATTCATAAAGTCTTTATTAATAGGCTTGAGTTCTTTCCCTAGGTCGATGATGTACTCGTACTTTTCCATCCAATCAGAAAAAATAGAGAACTCCTCGATTATTTCCCTTTCTCTTTCCTTTAAACTCATTTCTTCAATATTTTAACTGCTCTATTAAGCGCACTAATAAACAAATCAATTTCTTCTTTTGTATTATAAAAGGTAAAAGATGCTCTAACAGTTCCGGGTATACAAAAACGATCCATTAAAGGTTGAGTACAATGGTGTCCGGTTCTCACAGCAATACCCATTTTATCTAAAAGCGTTCCAATATCGTAAGGATGGATCCCTTCGATTAAAAATGAAATAACAGACGCTTTATTTTTCGACTGACCATAAAATTGAATTCCATCAATTTGCTCCAATTGATGAGTAGCATAATTTAATAGTTCATTTTCATAAGCCAATAGCTCCTTTCTATCAAAAGAATTCAAGTAATCAATTGCAGCTCCAAGACCTATTGCTCCTTCAATATTGGGAGTGCCTGCCTCAAATTTATAAGGAAGATCCGCATAAGTAGAGGACTCAAAACGAACCTCTTTTATCATTTCTCCACCACCCTGGTAAGGGGGCATAGAATCAAGAATTTCAGTTTTAGCATAAAGAATCCCAATTCCGGTAGGGGCAAACATCTTATGACCCGAAAATGCATAAAAGTCACAATCCAGATCACTAACATCAACATCTAAATGAGGAACGGCCTGTGCGCCATCAATAAGCACTAAGGCATTTTTAGAATGCGCATAAGCGATCATTTCTTTAATTGGATTGATCGTTCCTAAAGTGTTCGAAATATGATTGATCGCGAGCATTTTAGTTTTAGACGACCAGCTGTTTTTAAAAGCTTCCAAATCGATCGACCCATCATTTAATACGGGTATTATTTTTAATAAAGCGCCTCGTTCCTCGCAAATTAACTGCCATGGAACGATGTTCGAATGGTGTTCCATTCCTGAAATTAGCACTTCATCGCCCGGATTTAAATTTTTTCTACCCCAGCTTTGGGCAACTAAATTGATCGAATCGGTAGTTCCTTTGGTGAAAATGATCGAAGTATTATCCTTCGCCTTTATAAAATGTTGAATTTTTATCCTTGCATTTTCAAATGCTTCAGTTGCCTGTTGACTTAAATAATGTGCTCCTCTGTGCACATTTGCATTTTGAGTAAAATAGTATTTTTCAATCGCCTCAATTACTTGTTTTGGTTTTTGAGAGGTAGCTCCATTATCAAAATATACCAATGGCTTATCATAAACCATAGTAGAAAGTATTGGAAAATCTTTCCGAATACTATCTATAGAAAGCGATTCTATTTTTGTTTTTAGGATCATTACTCAATTTTCATCATACGAGTTTCTAGGTAATATTTTCCTAATTCTCGTATTTCTTCATTATCTATTTTAGCAAGTACTTCATCCATAAAGGCGTGGATAAGCATATTCCTTGCTTTATCTATTCCAATACCTCTTGCTTGTAAATAAAATAGCGCTTCCGTATCAAAATCTCCTGTGGCAGACCCATGGGAACACTTTACATCATCGGCATAAATTTCTAATTCAGGTTTTGAATACATTCTGGCAGAATCATCCATCAGGATGTTTGAATTATTAAGATATGCGTTCGTTTGCTGTGCTTTTTGATCAACAAAAATTTTACCGTTAAAGATAGCGCTCGATTTCTTAAAAAGAATTCCTTTATAGACCTCTTCTGAAAAACCTCTTACATTTTGATGATCCAATAGGGTTCGATTATCGATCTGTTCATCTACATCAGGCATAAAACTTCCGTTCATTCTGCTTTCGGTGTCTTTTCCAATTATTTTCGCAAAATGATTATTTCTGATTAAGCTATTCTCAAGTGAAAATACATTAGAATTTAATTTTGAAAAGTCTTCTTGAACAAACAGATTTGAATGGATCAAAGCATTTTTACTCCCTTTTTCAATAAGGGAATAATTTAAAAGGGCATTTTTTCCTATAAAATATTCCGAAACATGATTTGAAAGACAATCCTCTGCATTTAGTTCAAATTGACTTTCTAGAATATCGATCTGACTATTTTCTTCGAGTATGATAAGGTTTCTCGTTTGAGCAATATTAGCCTTACCTGTTTGAATATGTAATAAATGAATGGGAGTTTCAGCGATACTGTCTTTTTTCACCTTAATAAAAACCCCATTACCATGATATACAGTATTAAGGTCATTAAAAAAGGAAGCTTCAATCCCTTTTGAAAAATGCGCTTCGACATCTCCTCGAAAAAGATCGATTGCCTCGGTCATATTTTGAATAATGACACCATTTTGCTGCTGACTTATCTTCGACAGATCATCTCTGTAAAAACCATTTACAAATACGAGCAAATTGGCCTTTAGATCAGCAGACTTAAATTGTTTTAAATCAATTTTATCATTCGATCGAAAACTGCTGTATTTCTTTTTTAGCCAGGGACTGATCTTGGAGTATTTCCAATCCTCGTCTTTTTTGTTTGGCAAAGAAGTGTTTAAAAGCCGCTCCTTGCTTTCATTAATCTGATCATTTATAATCTGATTATTAGTAGCATTTTCAGGAAGAGTTAACTCTTTTAGAAATGCCATAGTACTATTTTGTTGGCTAATAACTGCTGCCTCCATTCTTCCTTTTTTTTAATCTGTTATTAGCTCATCTTTTAGCCAGTCGTATCCTTTTTCTTCAAGTTCCAACGCTAATTCTTTAGGCCCCGACTTAATAATTTTGCCATTCCATAAAACATGAACAACATCAGGAATTATATAATCAAGCAGACGTTGATAATGAGTAACCACGATACTTGCATTTTTATTAGATTTTAACGTATTCACTCCATGAGCAACAATTCGTAAAGCATCGATGTCCAAACCGGAATCTGTTTCATCTAAAATAGAAAGGGTAGGATCGAGCATTGCCATTTGGAAAATCTCATTCCTTTTTTTCTCTCCACCTGAAAAACCTTCATTTACTGAACGGTTCTTTAATTTATTATCGAGCTCAACCAATTTCGATTTTTCACTGACCATTGCAAGGAAATCCTTAGCAGCGATAGGGCCTTCCCCTTTATAAGCTCTGATCTCATTTATCGCTGTCTTTAAGAAATTGATGTTTGAAACACCGGGAATTTCTACTGGATATTGAAAAGCAAGAAATAATCCTTCACGAGCTCGGTCTTCAGGTTTCATATCAAGTAAGTCTTTCCCTAAATAGTCAACTTCACCTTCTGTAACAATATATTCTTCTCTTCCTGCTAATACAGAAGCTAAGGTGCTCTTTCCTGAGCCATTTGGACCCATGATAGCATGGATCTCACCGGCTTTAACTTCGAGGTCGATCCCTTTCAATATTTCAGTGCCATCACTTAAAGAGGCATGTAAATTTTTAATCTTTATTATTGTATTCATCTTTTTCTAATATTATTATCCAACACTTCCTTCTAATGAAATTTCGAGCAATTTTTGTGCTTCAATAGCAAATTCCATTGGTAGTTTATTCAACACTTCTTTTGCATATCCATTTACGATCAATGAGATCGCTTTTTCTGTACTTATCCCTCGTTGATTGCAATAAAACAACTGGTCTTCCCCTATTTTAGAAGTAGTTGCTTCATGTTCTGCTCGTGCAGTTTTATTGTGAACTTCGATATAAGGAAAGGTATGTGCTCCACATTGATCCCCTATTAATAAGGAGTCACATTGCGAAAAATTCCTTGCATTCGCAGCGGTAGGATTCATTTGTACCAATCCACGATAGGAGTTGCTGCTATTTCCTGCAGAGATCCCTTTTGAAATGATCACACTTTTGGTGTTTTTACCAATATGGATCATTTTCGTTCCGGTATCAGCTTGCTGGAAGTTGTTTGTAACGGCAACAGAATAAAACTCTCCTTCCGAACGATCTCCTTTAAGAATGCATGAAGGATATTTCCATGTAATAGCAGAACCTGTTTCTACTTGTGTCCACGAAATCTTAGCTGCAGTTTCACAAAGACCTCGTTTAGTTACAAAGTTGAATATGCCACCTTTTCCTTCTTCATCACCAGGATACCAGTTTTGTACGGTAGAGTATTTAATTTCAGCTCCATCCAATGCGATCAACTCTACAACCGCTGCATGTAATTGATTTTCATCTCTTTGTGGCGCGGTACATCCTTCCAGATAGGAGACATATGAATTCTCATCAGCAACCACAAGAGTTCTCTCAAACTGACCCGTATTTGCTTCATTTATTCTAAAATAAGTCGATAATTCCATCGGACATTTGACTCCCTTTGGAATATAACAAAAGGATCCATCAGAAAATACTGCAGAATTTAAAGCTGCGTAAAAATTATCTCCCGGAGGGACTACCTTCCCTAAATATTTTTTCACCAATTCAGGATGTTCATGAACGGCCTCAGAAAATGATGAAAATATGATTCCTAATTCGCCTAACTTTTCTTTAAAAGTCGTTTTAACAGAAACAGAATCGATTACATAATCTACTGCGACTCCGGATAAGATCTTTTGCTCTTCTATAGGAATACCTAATTTTTCAAAGGTTTTGAGAATTTCAGGATCGACCTCATCTAAGCTATTCAGCTTTTTTTTGCTTTTTGGAGAAGAATAATAATGTAAATTTTGAAAATCGGGTTTTTTATAATTTAAATGAGCCCATTCAGGTTCAGTCATTTTTTCCCAATTTCTAAATGCTGCTAATCTCCATTCAAGAAGCCATTCCGGTTCGTTTTTCTTAGCCGAAATGATACGTACTACGTCTTCGTTCAGGCCTTTTTCGATCACATCCGATTCGAAATCTGAAGTAAAGCCGTATTCGTATTTTTTTGTTTCTAACTCTTTGGCTAGTTCTTTTTCAGTATATGCCATTATTTAGATTAAAGTGAAAAACTTTCGCCACAACCACAGGTTCTACTGGCATTCGGATTAATAAAAACAAAGCCTTTTCCATTAAGACCACCGGAAAAATCAAGCTCAGTTCCAACAAGATAAAGGAAGCTTTTTTTATCAACCACCACCTTAACTTCATTGTCTTCGAAAACCTGATCTCCCTCTTTCATATTATTATCAAACTCAAGGCTGTACATCAGTCCTGAGCACCCGCCTCCGGATACACCCACTCTAATAAATAGGTTTTCACGACCTTCTGAGGTCATTAACCTTATGGCTTCGGATTTTGCTTTATCAGATACTTTTATCATGTTATTTAGATTTATTCTAAATAGAATATTTTCCACAAAAATACCTATTTTGAGGTATTGTAGCAAGTCATTTTAATTATATCCCAGATTATTCAATAATCTATTAATTTTGCATTATGAATAATGAAGAGCGAACCGAAATAGAATCTTTAGGAGAGTTTGGACTAATAAAAGTTCTTACAGAGAATAATAGCACTATAAACCCGAATACAATTAAGGCAGTTGGAGATGATGCGGCTGTTTTGAACGCAGGTGATCATGTAAAGCTGGTATCGACTGATCTTCTTATAGAAGGGGTTCATTTTGATCTATCCTATGTTCCGTTAAAGCATTTAGGGTATAAGGCGGTGGTGGTAAACCTTTCGGATATTTATGCGATGAATGGATTTCCAAAACAAATTACCGTTTCGATTGCAATGTCGAATCGCTTTAGTGTGGAGGCTGTCGAAGAAATTTATAAGGGGATTTATTTAGCTTGTGAAAATTACAAAGTAGATCTTATTGGAGGTGATACAAGTGCAAGTAAACATGGTTTGATCATAAGCGTTACCGCTATTGGTGAAGCTAAAAAGGAAAAAATTGCATATCGATCCGGAGCTAAGGAAAATGACCTTATTGTGGTGAGTGGAGATCTTGGGGGAGCATATATGGGGCTTCAATTATTAGAAAGAGAGAAATCTATTTTTATTGAAAATCCGGCTATCCAACCTGATCTGGATGGAAATGATTATCTATTAGAACGGCAATTAAAACCGGAAGCAAGGAAAGACATAATTGAGTTATTGGAAGTTCTTGATGTCATTCCAAGTTCAATGATCGATATATCAGATGGTCTGGCATCAGAAACAATTCATTTATGTGACCAGTCAAATGTGGGAGCTAGCATATATGATGAAAAGATCCCTATCGATCCAATGACGTATCAACGTGCACTTGATTTTAATATGGATCCGAATGTTGTTGCTTTAAATGGAGGAGAAGATTACGAACTTTTATTTACTATAAGACAAAGTGATTACGATAAAATAAAGGGAAATCCGAATTTTACGGTCATTGGTCATATACAGTCAAAAGAAAACGGAATACAATTAATCGCTAAAAACGGCACTCAACATGAGTTAAGTGCTCAAGGATGGGATGCGTTTTTAAAGAGTAAAAAGTCATAAAACAATCGAATTTTCTTTAGAATTGTTTTTACTTAGAACCCATTGACTAAAATTAAAAAAGGGGTTTTCATTTTGAATGGGGCTATTCAAATTAGGAATGTTTTCAAACAAATGCTCATCATCATTTTTACAATATCTGTTAAATATTGGTGCAAGCATATTAACTTCTTCAGATTGGAATTGATTTGCTTTAATTAGCCGTTTTGTACTATTCCATGCTACTTCAAAATAATCTTTTTTGTTCAATTCGATGAGTAGAATGAGGTAGAATAATCTTGCGGTAAAGTATAATTTTGCATTTTGTTTAAAAGATAATTCATTCAATAATTCATGTGCCGTTTTTAATGAAAGGCGCAAATTATCTGCTTTAAAATAAAAAACACTTAATGCCATTTTAAGATCAGATTTTCGCAGAATTGGAATTTTTTGGTCTAAACGACTGAGTTCATTTTTAATCGTGTCAATTTCCGGATCGGCGATATCACAATCATTTTCATTAATTTTTTTCATTAGATAAATGGAGTAATAACTATAAAACCATCTGATTTTTAAGTTTTCATCAGCGTGTTCTACTTGCTTGTTCCATTTCTTCATTTTCTCAAGAATAGGTTCGATCTCTTTCTTCATTCCTAGCTTGAGTCCTATATAACTCAAATTAGATAAAATTGAAATTTCAGCATAGGGGTTATCTGAAAACATCCAGGAATAGGTTTGGAGTAAAAGTAAATTGCTGGTTAAGAACTGAAACGATTTCTTAAGATCTTTTGTCGCAAAATGGTAGGCACTTTGAATATGGAAGTATAAAAATTTAGAATGTATAGTAAGGGATTTGAGATCAAGAGGATCAACATATTCTTCCATTAGGGATTTAATACTGATTAGATCCGTTGAAGAATTTTCGCCGCCATAAAATAAGATTTTAAAAATTTTACTTTTCACATACCATAGCGAATTGTATTCTTTAATTTGATTTATAATTTTTTGCTCGTCGCTCCACCATTCATCAATATTTTCAATTTCTGTAGATTGATAATTTTCTTTTTCAATTAACTTTTGTTTCCATTTGCTCAATTGAAGTAAAACGGCGTGCTTTTCATTTTTCTGAGCTAGTTTAAGGCCACTTGATAATTTTTTCCATGCTGCTTTATAAAGCGCTCTACTATATAATATCTCAATAGATTGAATAGTAAAGAACAACTCAGAATCGATTGATTTCTGTGCGTGAAAAGAGCTTAAACTTTTTAGTAACTGTTCGTAAAGCCTTGTTTTTGCGATAGATAAGCGGTTTACAAATTGATGTGATTTAAGCAATTTGATAATGGCTTCTTCGTCGTATTCCTTTTGCCGATCGATGACCTGGTAAAGTGTATAATAATTATTTTTTTCGTTAGAATGCCTTGACGAGAATATTCGGAAATAACGCTTTTCTTGTTTCGTCATTGAGTTGATCAATAAAAAGAGCTGGTCGGACGCTTTATTTGGCATAATTTCAAGTTTTATTATCTTAAAAATAGATTTAAAAAAACCGAAAATATGGACTTAATTAATTAACGGTCAGTATTTTACCTTAAAAGGTAGCAACCGTTAATTGTAAGAAATAAAAAAGCTCCCATTTGGGAGCTTTAAATTGATTTAGTGTTAATTTTTTATGCTTCTAGCCTTTTTTTCCAGTGTCTTGTTCATCTTCATCAATGATGGGATCAACCACCGGATCTGGGGGTGTTTCTGAGTCAGAATTAAGTTGTGTGTCTGCGCCTCCTGGGCGATATAATTCTTCTTTCTGACAAGATGTAGCGGCGAAAGATAGTGCTATAATAAATAGCGAATAGATGTAAAATTTTTTCATGGTAGTATCCTTAATATGAATATAAATTTAATGCAAAAATTAAGATATCCAAATTCTTATTAAATATTAATTGCTTAAAATGTATTAGCTTTCATTTTAAATTGTTTAAAGAAATGAATGATAATGAAGTATACAGAGGTAATGTCAATAAAAAAACAGCTTTATTAACAAGTTAATTTTAATAAATAACTCCTTGATATTTACCTATTACTTTTCAGACCCTTCAAGTAGAGGGAGAATCAATTCAACTTTTGTTCCTATTGTAATTCCATTTTCCTTAACTTCAAATGGACCAACCACAGAGGCTTCTTTATTATTGATTTGCTGATATAATTCAAGTCGGTTTTTTGTGATCTGCATTCCTACCGATATATGATCATTTGGTTGTTCACCTTTTTGTTTAATACTGGTATCTATTCCAATACCATTATCGAAGATGGATATTTTTATTGAGTTGCTATTAACGGCGCAAATACTCACTTCAATTTTACCTAATTGTTCCATAGGTAAAATGCCATGCCAAATACTGTTTTCCAGATAGGGTTGAAAAAGCATTGATGGTATATTAATTTCGCGAGTAATGATTGTCGGATCTACTTCGAACGAAAAAGTAAATTTATCCGAAAAACGCATTTGTTCGAGTTCCATATACAAAACCATTCGATCTATCTCTTCTTTTAAGGTGGTTTGTTTTGACTGGGAGCTATCGAGATTTTTACGAATGAGCTTAGCGAATCGACTTAAATATTTATTTGCAGATAACTTATCTTCTTTATTAAGGTAGTATTGGATAGAATTTAAGGCATTAAAAACAAAATGGCGATTCATATTTGCATTTAATGTCTGTTGTTCTAATGCCAGCATCTTAGATCTTGATTGAAGAAATAGAACTTCTTGCTTTTGTTTTAAACTTTTAATTCTAAAGCTATAAATGGAATATAAAAGAGAAAGAGTTAATAAAACAGACAAAGTCCGGAACCACCACGATGCGTAATATGGAGTTTTAATTATAAATGAGTATTCGCTGTATTCAGCGGGCCATGATCCGCTATTAGCACTTGATTGTGCTCTAAAAGTATAATGACCACTGCTTAAATTCGAAAAAGTTGCGAAATTATTTATAGTTGGATTCGACCAGTTTTCTGAAAGTTCGCCCTCTGCTCCTAATAACATAAAACGGTACCTAAGCGCCGTCGGATTTTGCATATTTATCCCTGAAAAAGTGAATGTTAAATAATTTTCGTTTGGCTCAAGTAGAAGATCGACAGGCAAGCTACTTCCATATGACAAACTATCTCCTCTTTTTATCCAATCGATGTCTTTTAGATAAATTTGTAAACTGTTTATTACCACTTTTGGTGGCACTCTTTTCTTTAATATTTCTAATTCATTTCTATCAAATCGAACTAATCCTTTTTCAGATCCAAAAAAGAGATTCCCATTTTTATCGAGGTAGGCTGCATTCATATTTGTTTCTAATCCCAATAGACCATTCTGTAATCCATAATGTTCTAAAAAAACATCTTTTTTCTCATCAATATAGATAGAATAAATCCCATTATTTGTTCCTACCCATAATTTTCCACGTTCATCACCGATCAATAAATTTATTGAAATATCTTTTGGATTATTTCCTAATGAAAATGCGTGAATGCTATCATTATCGATATAACACAATCCATTTTTAGTTCCAATCCAAACCTTATTATTATAAAATTCAATATTATAAGTGCTATTGGATAAAAGGCCATCCGCTACCGTATAAACCTTATAGTCGTCCCCATTATATTTTGCTATTCCATTAATTCCCGCAAACCAAAGATTATTTTCCTTGTCGCGTTTGAACATTCTAATTCTTTTAACAGGAAAACCGTTTTCAATTGTATTGACAGAAATTTTATCATCCTTAATTAACGAATATCCATTTTCAGAGCCAACCAGCAAAGCATTTTGCACCTCATCATAATAAAGGGCAGTAATTCGATTATTAAGAAGACCATTTTCTTCGGTAAAAAGGGATTTTTGATTTTTTGAGATTTTTAATAATCCACTATTGAAACCCGCCCAAACATCTTCTCCTCCTGTTATACACCAGGCTTTTGAAAGACCAAAATCTTCAAATTCTGGTAGAGAATAGATTGAATCTTTACTTATAATGTTTATCCCTTTATTAAAGCTTAAGACATACATTTCATTATTAAATTCTGTTATTCCCATTGTAAGATCGCTATTTAGCCCATCCGCTTCTGTATAGATGCTTATTAAATTCCCTGTGTATTTATAAACTCCATTTCCATCAGTACCTATCCATAATATATTTTCGCGATCAATAAATATGCATTGGATATTATTGTATTCTAATCCATTTTTTTCATTAATAGTCATTTTATTTTCTCCAATACATTGCGTAACACTATTTGAAGTAGCGATCCAAATTGTATTCCCATCATTTTCAACAGCAAAATCTTTAATAAGATTTGTAGGGCTATAGTTATTTTTTTCAGGAATTAATTTATCAATGGAATAATCGATATAGATTCCTTTTCCCGGGCTTAGTAAGAAGCTATTCGAATCTGTTTCAATCACTTTTGATATTTGAGGGAGCGCTAATAAGGTTGAAAGATCCTCAGAGTCATTTTTAAAAATAAAGGATTCTTCTCGTGTAAAGACCCATAAATTGCCTTTTTTATCTCTATGAATATCATCGACAGTTTTATTTTTACATTTTTCTAAGGGGTATAATTTATAGTTACCATTGTAAAATTTAACTAATCCTAAGTCACATCCAAACCAAATACTATCTCCGTCACAGAACATTTCTTTAGTAAATGAAATGGGCAATTCTGTTGGAAAGTGTTGAAAGCGATAGCCATTGAAGTTCGTTAAGCCATCTAGATCAAGAATCCACAATTGTTCATATTTATCAATCGCTAGATCCCTGGATTGATTGTTTGAAAGCCCATTTAAAGTAGAGTAGTTTTCAAATGTTTTCCCATCGAACTTGGAGATGCCTCCGCTGGTTGAAAACCAGATAAATCCATTTTTATCCTGTATAATATCATGGATCTGAGATTGTGGTAATCCATCCTCAGTAGTATAATGGATAAAAGTATGGCGTTGGGCTATACCAATTTTGGAACAGAATAGTACGAATAACAATAAAAGTATTCGTAGTAATTTAGGCATATTAAAAGGTATTAATCTTAGAAAGAAATTCAGTAAGTTTTCTTCGAGAAACAGGAATTTGTTTGTTATTACTCATTACAGCTAAGTTTCCTAAAGAGCGATTAAATTCCTTCAAATGATGAGCAAAATTTATAATATGCGATTTATGTGTTCTGAAAAAGATATTTGGATTAAGGTTTTCTTCAAATATTTTAATGTTTTTAGAGCTTAAATACTTCTTGCCATCAGCTAGATAAATGGTAGTATAACTTTCACTTGCTTCTAAATGAACAATGTCTTGATTATTTACGATCACTAATCCATCTCTGGTAGGAATTGAAGTTTTTTCAAAATCCATTTGCTTTGTAACGACCGATTTAATGAGATCAACCAGATCTTGATTATAAGATATAGGTTCTTTTGCAAGTCTGATCTTTCTAATTTTTTCTACTGCATCTATTAATTCTTCAATATCAATAGGTTTTTCTAAGTAGTCGATCGCATCCGCTTTAAATGCATCTAAAGCATATTCGTTATATGCGGTAATAAAAATTACACCAAAGTCCTTATTCTCAATAGATTTTAGAAACTGAAACCCATCTTCACCGGGCATTTTAATATCAAGAAAAATAATATCAACATCATTTTCTTTAAGTATTTTCCTTGCCTCGCTTGGGGATGATGCTGATCCTGCGACTTCTACATCTTTGCAATAATTTTCGAGGAGCATTTCCAAGTTGCTTCTTGCATGAAACTCATCATCAACAATCAATGCTTTTAATTTCATAAGTCAGGTTAATTTTCGTTAAAGATAAAAATTTGCTTTAAACATTATTGACTATATACATACCGAAAATGTACAATTTTTACACGTTGCTTCCTATATACTACCCTAGCTTGTTTTAAAGGATAAAATGTGATTATCATCGCTACATTTAAGTCCCATATTAAATTAATAAATTATGTATCAAACAAGGACTTATACAAAAAATACTGAGTGGATTTTTAATGATGTTTAAGCACTAATTAATAATTCATCAATTACTTTTTCTAACTTTTCTTTTTCTTCTATAAATCCCATATGCCCTGAAAATTCAAGTGTATTATGAGATCTAGAGGCTAATATTTCCATTTCTAATTGGCTAATGTTGTATGGAATAACAGGATCATGCCGACCAGCAATAAAAATGATATTATTAAATTTCTTTAGAAGAGATCGTCTGTCTGGTCTATTTTTCATCGCTTCTAAAGCTTCAATATATCCGTTATAATCATTTCTTTCTGCATCCATAACAAGGTCATCTATCTGATCTTTAAAAAGATTGGATCGGTCTTTCCAAAATAAATTATTAAGACTCTCTTTAACAAATAGGGAAGGATGCTGACGTATCATTTCCATTCCCTGATTCCGTTTTAGTTTTGTTTCGGGAGAATCATCACCTGCTTTGGAATGTAAAAGTATGAGCTGCTCTATAAGTTCAGGATCTTTTTCAAGCATTGCCAGACCAACATATCCACCCATAGAATGGCCAATAACTTTGACCTTATTGATTGCAAGGGATTTCAAAAGAGCAATAAGCAATTTAGCCATATGATCAATGCTAATATCAGAACCTAAATCATCTGAGGCTCCGTGGCCCGGTAGATCAATATTGATGATTCTATATTTAACAGAAAGTTTTTTGCTTAAACTTTTCCATATAAAAGATGATTCTAGAAAGCCATGAAGTAAAACGATAACTCCTCCTTTACCATTATCCAGATAGTGGATCTTTTTAGAAGATAATTCAGCTATCATTTGGAATTCATTAGGTCTTCGATCTCATCTGCTTCAATTGGGATATTTCGCATCAAATTGAATGGAGACCCTTTTTTCTGAACCACCACATCATCTTCTAAGCGTATTCCTAAACTTTCTTCCGGAATATAAATACCAGGCTCTACTGTAAACACCATATTTGCCTGTATTGGCTCTACCCATGAACCAACATCATGTGTATCTAGACCAATATAATGGGAAGTGCCATGCATAAAGTATTTTTTAAAAGCAGGCCACTCAGGATTTTGATTTTTGATATCTGTTTTATCAATCAGTTTCAAAGAAAGTAATTCGCTTTCCATCAACTTACCTACCTCTTTGTGATATTCATTTAGCAGGGTGCCGGGTTTAAGCAATTTAGTAGCCTCATTTTTTACTTTTAAAACGGAATTATATACCGCTTTTTGTCGTTTGGTAAATCGACCGTTTACGGGAACACAGCGGGTCAGATCGCTGCTGTAATTAGCATATTCTGCACCAAAATCCATTAGGATCACATCGCCGTCCTTACATTGTTTATTGTTTTCAATATAATGGAGAACTGTAGCATTTAATCCGGATCCTAAAATTGGAGTATAGGCCCAGCCATTTGATCTATTGTTAATGAATTCATGTAATAATTCAGCTTCGATCTGGTATTCCCAAACACCGGGTTTTATAAAGCTTAACAGACGTCTGAATCCTTTTTCGGTAATATCACACGCTTTTTGCATTTGAGCGAGTTCTAATGGGTGTTTTATCGAACGGATAGCGTGCATTATTGGCGCTGAACGATGGTAATTATGGATCGGGTACTTATCCTTTATCCAATTGATAAAACGATCTTCACGTGTTTGCATTTCTGTATTTGCACGTAAATGTTCGTTTGTATTAAGATAAACTCTATCCGTTTGACTCATTAATTGATTTAAAATAGTAGGGAATTGATCGAGCCAATAAACGGTTTTAATACCACTCACCTCAAATGCATCTTCTTTAGTCAGTTTTGCTCCTTCCCAGATCGCAATTTTTTCACTCGTTTCTTTCAAAAAAAGAATCTCTCTATGCATTTTATCTTTAGCATCCGGAAAAATGACCAGAATAGACTCTTCCTGATCTACTCCTGATAAGAATAAAATATCTCGGTGTTGTTGAAAAGGCATCGTGCTATCGGCACTGATCGGAAAAATATCATTCGAATTAAAAATAGCTAAGGAATTATTTTTTAGCTGTTTAACAAATTGTTTTCGAGTGTGTATGTAAAGGCTATTATCAATTCTATCGTATTTCATTTTTTTAATCTTTTTAAGAGACTAGTAAAGATAAGGCTTATTGGAGAAAATAGAAAGAAGGATAGAATTTAGAAAGGTAGAAGGCAAATATGAAATTTGAAATGTGAGAGGAGAAAAAAAGGGTCGGGTGTCGAAAGCTAGATATGTCAGTCTCCTTGAGTTTGTCGAAAGGTCTTAGACAAAATGTGTAAAGAAAAAATCAATTTAATAACCGGTTCTCTAATTAGGGATTGTCACGTTACTTCGTGCTTACCGCTTTTTGAAATTAGTAGATCGCTGTTGCTCTATACTCACACTCAAAACTGATTTTGTACCCGGGGAGGGAATCGAACCCTCACTCCGTTGCCAGAATCCCGATTTTATCGGGACGCGTCTACCAGCTTTATTTAATGATTTTTTGAATTTTTTTGAAAAAAAAAGGAGTGAACAATCCTAGCTTTTGCTTTTCATATTCACTCTATTTTTGTACCCGGGGAGGGAATCGAACCCTCACTCCGTTGCCAGAACTGGATTTTGAATCCAGCGCGTCTACCAGTTCCGCCACCCGGGCATTGAGGGCGCAAATTTAATCCGATTGATAAAAGCAGCAAAAGAAAATGGCTTATTTATTTACTTTACTTGAATTTGCCTGAATTCCAATTTCATAGGGATGCATCTACCAGTTTCTTAATAGACTTTTTTGATTTTAATCTTTTCAAGTAATTTTCTCTTATTACTGAATCGGTCCTAGATTGGAAAACTTCGTTGTAAACAAGTTCCCAAGGTCCAAAGGATTTAGTTGATTTTACATATCCTGAGTTATGCCTTCTAATTCTGTCTTGCAAGTTATTTGTTTGACCGATATAATATCTATCTGATTTTATTGAATATAGTATATAAACATAAAATGTCATATTATATATAATTTCTGAAATAAAGGAAGTGCTAATAACCTTAGTTTGAGTAGGTACTTTACTTGATTTTCATCTTGGATTGAGTAAGTATCTTGAAAAAAAGCATCTTACTAAATACACTTGGAGATGTTGGTATTTCTTCCTTTCAGAAATCCCGATTTATCGGGACGCGTCTACCAGTTCCGCCACCCGGGCATTGAGGGCGCAAATGTACTACGAATGTTATAATGCACAAAAGAAAAAATTACTATTTCATTTTTCAATGTGATTTACTAACTTTAATCCGAATGATTTTTATCATAAAAACATTCTGTGATTTATCATAAATTTGAAGTGTAACCTATAAATTATTAAAACATGGAAATCTCACAGCACCATAGCAACGACTTGCGATTTGACCACCACATTTGGGAGAATGAACTTAATTTCTACAAAAATGAATTAGGTATTTTTGAGGATAGGTTAGTAGATATGCTAAAAAGAAAACCTTCTAAAGAACTTCTCCGCGAACTAGAACAATTCCAAAATCAATTTATTAGGCAAAAAGAAGTCGTTGATGAATTAAATCATAAAATTCATTTATATGATGATTCTTTAAGAGGAATTCCTGCTCAAATTATGTTGACAAATGATAGTAATGAAATAAAAATGCATAAAGGACTGGAAGATGATCTTCAAATAAATCGCAGGTTATATTTTGACTTGAGAAACCGTTTTAATTTATACTTGACAAAATATCAAGTGTAATAAATAGCAATTTTTAGTTCCAAGAGCACATTTTTTTAGTGCTCTTTTTTTGTGCCTTTAAATATTGATTAGCTTTGCACAAAATCAAGGACAATGACAAAAAATATTTTATGGATCGGAGCTTCATTAATGATCTCTTTGTTTATGTATTCATGCAGTGGAAGCGATGAATCAACTCAACAAGAAAACTCCGAAGTTACTGCGTTTATTATCGATAAAAATTGCACTTATAGCTATGATACAAATGCTTCATCGCTTAAGTGGACTGCTTTTAAAACGAGCGATCGAATAGCAGTTGGGGGTAGTTTCAAGTCCATTTCAGTGACTTTATTAGATACGTCTTATTCACCTAAAGAAGCGTTGAGAAATGCCTCTTTTACCATTTTCACGAATAGTGTTTTTACTGATAATCCTGCAAGAGATGAAACGATCAGAAAATTTTTCTTCTCAAATTTAAAAGGAGATGGAACGATTATAGGGGAAGTTAAGATCGTTGAGGGGAATGACAGTGAAGGAGGAGGAACTGTAAAAATTAAATTGAATGAGGTAACCCGGGATATTGGTTTTAAATACTCCATTAGGGGCAATGAAATCACTTTAAAAACAAAGATTAATTTAAATTCTTTTGAAGGAGAGGCAGCGGTTACAGCCTTAAATACCAATTGTAATGAAGTTCATAAAGGTCCTGATGGTATCAGTAAGTTATGGCCTGATCTGGAAATTGAAGTAATGGCATCTTTAATTAAAAATTGCAAGTAGTAAATAACCCAGATATTCAATAAAAAATCTATTCCGATTTGAAACCGAGGCAAAATAAAACGCTGCACTGTATTTTCGGATCTAAACATAGCGCATCGCCGTCGGCAAGCCTTTGGTGGTAAATGTTTGATAGGTTGATATTCGTAAAACACTTGATTTTATTACATTTTCAAGTCTCATCACGAAGTTCTACTGAATATTCTGAGTTTAACCGGGTAAAATTCTTGCATAGTGCGTTTTCAAGAATTACATTTGCGCCCTTATTAAAAATAAGATTCGGGCCTTAAGCTTGCTGATAAAATCTTAAGAGAAAGATTTTAAAAAGGGTTTAAAGTTCGCTGATAAAGATTTTCATCAGCATTAGAGCTTAAAAAGAACTGTTCCGATAGCAGTTATAAATATTTATCGGGCCCATAGCTCAGCTGGTTAGAGCACCTGACTCATAATCAGGGGGTCGTAGGATCGTGCCCTACTGGGCCCACAAAAACCTTTGCTTTTGCAAGGGTTTTTTTATTCCCTTAATATGCTCAAAATCTTTTTCCGATTGATATCCCCAGCTAAATAAAAACCTTTGTTAAGTATTGACATATTTTTTCGTAGTTTTCAATTAAATTAACCAAGACCTTGAATTTAGATAAGGAAAAAATAATTGTTCAGGTTGATAAAATTATCAACTCTCAAAAATTTAATAGGTCAAAAACCCTGTGTAAATTTTTACAATTTATTGTTTCGGAAACATTAAACGGTAAAGAGAATCAACTAAAAGAGTACACTATTGGTATAAAAGTTCTTAATAAAAATGTCACTTATAGCCCTCAGGAAGATCCTTCCATTCGAATTCATGCTAATCGTCTACGAAAATTTTTAGTAGAATATTATGAAGAAGATGGAAGGGGAGATGAAATAATAATATCGATACCCAGAGGTGCCTATGTTCCATCTTTTGTAATTAATAATTCAGATTCAAAGATTGCCAATATTGGTTTTGATATTAAATCTAAGATTGCATTATTACCTTTCAATTACTTTAATACAGGGGACGCAGAACCTAGAATATGTTATAAACTACATCAAGAAATTATTCACGAGCTTTCTTATTTTCACGAAATCGATATTGTTTCTGAATTTCTTGAATTGAGTCCAAATGTCTTGGAGCAGCAGTTAGCTGATCAAAAAGTGGATTATTGTGTTGTAGGAAAATGTCTCAATGAAGAAGGGAAATTAACTATTAGCATCGAACTAAGAAGTGTTCCTTTTGGAGTTCAACCAATTTGGACGGAATCGATCAATATTAATGATGGAGTTAAGGAAGAAAATGCTTACGGTCCACTTCTTCAAAAAGTAATATCAGTGCTTTGTGGTTTTTTAGGAATAATTTATAGAAATAAACAGGATGTTCGCTTAAAGCAAAATTATGATAATCTGGGAGCCATTTTTTGGCACAATCAATACCATACTGATTTTTCAGAGGAAGCGATCATGCAGACCTTGCAAGCCTTGAATATTGGATTAAAAAAAAGCCCTAATAATTCCCTATTGACAGCTTTTCTTGGGGAGCTATATTTAAACTTCAATTTAATGGACTTGCAGCAGGATGTTGATTTCCTTAAGAAGTGCCTTGAATTAGCTAAGAGAGCCGTTTATTTGGATGAGAACAACCAACACGCATATGGGGTATTAGCTGCTGCCAGTGTGCATAGTAAACGATATGAGGATTTTATTTTTTATAGTGAAAAATGTATAGCAATTAACGCTAATAGTCCAATGTATCAAGGACTGATCGGATTTATATCTATACTTGGCGGGAATTATCAAGGAGGCTATAATTTAATGTGGAATGCCATTAAAAAAATACCTTATTATCCCTTTGAAATAAATGTAGGTTTTTGCTTATACAATATCCATAAGAAACGATATAAAGAAGCATTTCAATGGGCTGAAAGAATAAAGCGAAAAAACCTGATTTGGGATCCCATTTTGAGAATCACTTGTTTGGCCTATTTAAATCGTTTTCAGGACCTGGATAAGCCTAAAAAAGAATTGTTTCTGTTAAAAGAGAATTTTTCGGAAAGGGCAAGGATTATCATTAATATACCCCTATTTGACACCGATATGCAGGATAGCTTAATACATGGATTAAAGCTCGCCGGTATAGAGATCTTAGATTAAGTATTTTATTTAAGATTAATTAGAGTAGTTTACTCACTAATCTTTTCCATCTTTTTACAATTATACAATCTGTATCGAAAAAGCGTAATTCTATTTTTTAACTGTTAAATAATTAGAATTCAAGCTTTTAATTTCTATCTCATTTTATTGTAGTTACCTTTATCTAGCTTAGGAAATAAACATGTATGATCATGTCTATAAAAATGAGATTTAAGATGGTATCCTACTCTTTAAAAGTAGGAAAAGAGTATAGAGATTGCTTTGAAATAAATGTTATTAGTCTGCCGAAACGGAGAAATTAAAGTGGTTGAATAGGCTGACGCAACATTTTAAATAGTTTGAAATTTGAATTTAAACCGCGAGCTAAAATTAAAATGCATTCCAACTTTAATTCTAGCATAATAAACAGTTAATTAAATAAATCTATATTATGAAAAAACAACTATTTCTATTTTGCATTATTTTATTTTCCATCGATACATATTCTCAATCCAATGATGAAATAGCTCTATTTCAAAGTATTTGGGGAATGGAAAAAAGGGAAATTGTAAAAGAATATATGAATCTTTCAAGTTCCGACGAGCTCGCTTTTTGGGAAGAGTATAACACGTATGAGGAAGCTCGTAAAGAATTAGGAAGGGAAAGAATTGAAATAATTAACCAGTACATTAATGGGCTTACAAGTATAAATAATGAAATGGCTACTGATTTAATGAATCAATCCTTAGCAAATCAGATGGCGATCCAAAAGCTTGTTAAAAAAACCTTTAAGAAGTTATCTTCTGAGACCTCACCGGTAACTGCAGCGAAGTTCATTCAACTTGAGAATTATTTTTATACCTCAATGCAATTATTTATTCAAGAAAGCATCCCATTTATAGGGGAATTGGATAAGCTAAAAGGGGATTAGTTCTGAATTTAGGATCATTAAGTTATTGCTTTAAACATAACTAGAGTAAATAATTATTGTCAGTTGTTTACAATACTAAACATAAGCCTAAATGAAAATCCCTACGATAACTATCTCGAGTTTTATCATCTGCATTATTTTACTTTATCCCATCAAGCTAAAAGCTGATATAGAAGATGAAGAGATTAATTCACAAGCACAATTCGCATTGAATCCTGCTATCGATAGCCTATTAGAGTATCGGGAAATAGCCGAAGAAGCCTATTGCTATGCCTTTCCGATGTTGGTTGCTTATAAGGTGCTACAAGATTTTTTTATTGATACAACGAATAGTCAATTCAAAGGACCTATAAATGTTTTTACTAGTGAAGCCCGGGTTTTTTCACCGGCCGATACAGTAGCAGCTGCTGTAAATAGTGATACGCCATATGGATTTGCTGAGCTTGATCTGCGAACTGAGCCAATGGTCATTTACCTTCCCTCAATAGAGAATAACAGGTATTACAATGTTCAGTTGGCCGATATGTATACGAATAATTATGCCTATATGGGCAGCCGAACAAGCGGCAATGAAGCAGCTTATTATATGATTGCCGGACCGGATTGGAAAGGTGAAAAGCCAAAAGGTATTGCTGGACTTTTTCATTGTGAGACTCAATTTAGCTTGGCCATTTTTCGAACTCAGTTGTTTGGACCGGAGGATATGCCCAATGTGAAAAGAATACAGTCAGAATTTAAAATTCAGCCACTTTCTGATTTTTTAGGTAAAATGGCTCCACAAGCTGCTCCGGAAATTGATTGGCTAGCATGGAATCCGGAAGGCTTTACTACTCGCTTTATTCCTTATTTGAATTTCATTTTAAAATTCTGTCCAACAAGCGGTAGTGCAGAAGTTGAAAAAGCAATGCGTGAACGTTTTGCTAAAATTGGAATAGTGGCTGGTGAACAATGGAATCCAAAGCAATTTAGCAAAGAGCAAATTGAGGCCATTTCAGAAGGTGTCAGGTTAGCATTTAAAAAAATTAGTGGAAAAGCTGACGCCATTGGAATAAACATTAACGGTTGGGAAATTGGCTCTGCTCAAGGGGATAGGGATTTTTACAATAACAATTGGGTATTGCGAGCAGCAGCTGCAAAGAACGGTGTATATGGAAATGATGCAGAAGAAGCTACTTATCCATTCGCTAAAACGGATAAGAACGGTTTAGTACTTGACGCAAGCAAACACAATTATACCTTAACCTTTAAAGCAGGGGAGCTTCCTCCTGTAAATGCCTTTTGGTCAGTAACCATGTACAACGCTAGATTATTCCTTGTGGATAATGTAATTAATAGATATTTGATCAACTCACCAATGCTTTCTAAACTTAAAAAGAATGATGATGGATCACTTACCATTTTTATTCAGCATAATTCGCCCGGAAGTGATAAAGAAGCAAATTGGCTACCGGCACCGGATGGAGTATTTAATCTTGTACTAAGACTTTATTGGCCAAAAACAGACCCACCATCTGTGCTGCCTGCGGGAGAGGGAACTTGGAGCCCACCGGCGATTGTCCCAATTGCAAATTTAAATGCAGAAAAAGCAAAACGGTTTGGAGATATATCCTATGAAAATGTGGTTCGTACAGATGATCGATATGGAAATGATCCCATTTTTTATGGTCCGAGAGGATGGGGCTATTGGAATTATCTGGAGTATCCAAGACCTTTGCAAAACCCTAACCTTTGGCCTGATCTTCACTCCACTTATTTTCTTGCGAAGCTAAAACTACCGACTGGTAGCAAACTTACCATGAAAGGTACATTTCCACGTGCCCGATACATGAAAATAGCATTATATAAGGAAGAGAATGGAAGCTTTATATCTATTGGTCAGGATCTAGCCGGCTTTGAGATAGAAGCTGATGAAGGATCTGTAAACCCATTCAAACCCGGGGAAAGAAGATTGGATTGGAATAGAAATTTCACCGTAATTTTTAAAGCGCAAGATCCGCCAACTGAAAAATCAAATAGAGAAGTAAACACATTATACACAGGCGATGATGAAGCTGTGCTTGAAGTAGTAATTAGAATATACCTTCCAGATCAAGGGATGGATGGTGCAGGTTGGGGTTACGCTGACGCTCCGAAAGTATTTGGAGGCTTACCAACTTTTGAAGGAGAGCTGGCAGATGGAAGTAAAATTTCTAATAAGGAAATAGTTGAAAAATGGAGCCTTGGTTTTGAAAGTAACACCAAACAACCAATCAGTGACGATCAATGGCTGTCCTTAGTTAACAATAAAGATAATGATCCAACGCTTGATCCAGCCACTTCGCCAGCCCGTGAAATACCAAAGTGGGAGAAATACTGGAACCTGCCTTATTCTATTCTTGGGTCCTTTAAGAAAGAGGAAGATAGAGCAAAGATCCCATATGCAGGGGCAATGGACGGAGGGGGTGATCCAGCAACGCAATATATGTTTTTATGGTTATCCCGAAAGTATGGGGATGTATATGTTATGAGGGGCAAAATGCCGACTTTCCCAAATACTTTTGGGGGAGAAGAAGGTCAGGGGCTTGAAATTATGACTGAGGCACAAACCCAATATTTTTCTATTGTAAGCTGCGAAGCTGCTCCTTCCGGAAAGATTGTGGATGGTCTTTGTGATATGCAAATCCCTATAGATGATGAGGGTTATTATACCATTGTAGTAAGTAAAAAAGAAGACAGACCTAAAAATGCGGTCCTCGAGAATGGAATTGCCTGGTTGGAATGGAGTCCTAAAGGCGAAGGATTACATATTGCTTCCAATCGATTGGATTTTGGAATGCTTATGATTCGTATTATGTCAAATGATCCAAATTGGAAAGAAAGTCCGGATAATATTACTGAACCCGGGATGGAAGAAGAAATTATGGGCCCGTACTATCCTATTGGTGAATATATGGATAAAGCGATGTTCGAAAATGGAGCATATAAGAATTAAGAGTTTGAATTAAAGTTTAATGAATACTAAAAAATAAGACCATGTTAATACTCGTAGTAGTGATTGTTATTTTGTTGCTGTTTATTGCCTATAAGTTGTTTTGGAATATGGTTAAACCTCAAGTTCAACACACGTTTGATTCGATCGGACTAAGCGATAATGAAAAGGCAGCAAACGGACCAATACCCGGTGATATTTCATTATATATGAAAGAATGGGAATGTTGTCAGGAATTGGAAATGCCCGGATATCTAAAGGGTTTGAATACCGCTGAAATAGGGAATGGAGAAAGAAGTGGATTATTTCCATGTGCCACTTTTACGGGTTCATGGGATGGTCCGAATGAGGTATTTGCCTGGAGAAGTGAAACTAGTTATGAGTCGTGTACCTATATCAATAATCGTAAACCTGGTGAACTTTATATTGTTGGGGGTGATTTTCCACCGCTAAAAGGAACAGTTCCGCCAGGTCCTTATGTCGCTAAAGCGGATGCTACAACAGGCAAGCAGGTATGGAGAACCTATCTTGAAAATGCAAATGTATCAGGTAGATGGATTGGAAACCCTAACCTTAATTTCCATGAAAATGGATTGATTATTATAGCTTGGTCTAATCAAATTGTTCAAATAGATCCAGAAACGGGATTGATCCTAAAACATAAGTTCTTACCTGGAGGCCCAGCACCCATTGAGAATGTTAATTATAAGCATCTTACTATAGCTCCTGATGGGACGATTATTCTAAAAGATCAAACGCGTCCCTTGGGAAGTGATTTACAAGGAACTATGGCTATTGTGGATGGCACTAGAAAAGGCTTAAAACAACCGAATTCCAACTTATTGGCGATCGATCCAAATAGCCTGGAAATTCTGGATGAAATGGCTTTAAAAGAACCGGCTTCTTCTCCTCATATAATTACTATGTATAATGATAAAATCGCCATTTATTTTGGGGCTGATATGAATGCCTATAGGTATTTCTGGGATCCTATTGCTAAAAAATTATCTAAAGATGATACTTGGGAAGTAAATGCAATGATGAAAGGACAAACCACGGCTGCTGCTCCAAGTGTAATAGGCGATTGGATTGCTATTCAAACAAATGGAGCCGGAAGTGAAGTGCTTGCTTCTACTATTGTGGTTGTACACAAAGATGATATAAGCAGAACAAATAAAATATTTCCATTTGGGCAGCTTAAAAAGGGAGAGTGGAGTTTTTGTATGCCAAAACCAATTACTGATCCCGAAAATAATATGATCTATTCTGCTGATATGGGAATGAAACACGTGGCAGGAATAAAGCTTGATCAAGAAACGGGAGATTTAGAATTGAAATTTGTGGCAAATAACATTACCAATACATTTCAACCCTTAATTGGACCAAAAGATAAACGCGTTTTATTACTTACGAATATTAAGCAAAATGTTAAGCTAGAATCCATTCAAATAGCGATGTTCACTGCTAATTATACGGAGCAACTCACTTGGCTCGATGCAGCTACGGGTAGATTGCTTGCAGAATCAGATTTTTTTGAACCCCTAATTCCTAATTCCTTAACCACTCCCGGCTATGGTGGCCGAGTATATTTTCCAACAAAAAAAGGTTTTTTAGTGCTTCATCCATTAGCAAAAAAACAATGATAAATAATTCCATACTTATTAATACCTACCGTTATGAGTACTAAAGACAAAATTGTTAATGAACTAAGAGCTATATTTTGGGTTTCACTTTATTTTTTTACATGGTTTGGAGCCTTATCTTTAGTTAAGTATTTGCTCTTGCAAGAATATAATATAGATTTTTCCGGACTCGCCGTTGTTCTTTTGGGTACAGTTGTAGCAGCCAAGGTCGTACTCATTCTAGAAAATGTTCCACTCCCGTGGTTTTCCAAAAAAGCCGCTATTTTGGAGGTATTGGCTCGCTCAATATTATATCTTTTGGGTGCAATTGTCGTTCTTCTTTTAGAAAAGGCAATTGAGGCCCGACATGATTATGGTGGCTTTTTAGGAGCTTTGAAGCATATTACATCCCATATTAATTTTTATCATAGCGCTGCTGATATTATTTGTGTTTTTGGAGCTATATTCATATTTAACTTAGCTTCACAATTGAAAAACGAACTTGGTTTAGATAATTTTAGAGGCATGTTTTTATCTAGCCGAAAAAATGTAAATAAGTAATAAGATAACTTGCTAATAAAAACAAATTCAGTCTATGGCGATAGAATTTAAATTAGACGATCACAGCTATAATAAGTTGATGGACAGAGTTGGTTTTAATGGCAATGGAGTGCTGGTAAAACTTAGCAGGGTACTTATTCCTATCGTTATATGCTGGGGACCTTTAGCGATTTATAGCATCTTTAATCAAAATTTGTGGACCGGAAATATAAGCACTTCCTTCCTTACAGATTTTGACTTGCAGGCAAAGCTTCTAATTGCCATGCCTCTTTTGATCATTTTAGACAATTTAATTGGCGCCAAATTATCATTAATAATAGATCAGTTTGATAATTCCGGAATTATAGGTAAAGAAATAAAAGCTTCATTTGAAACTATTGTCTATGACAATTTAGATTTCCTTCGATCCCATTGGACAAAAATTGTCATATTAATTATATGTTACATTCAGCTTTACATAGTCTTTTCTTATGAAATTGAGCATACTTCTCAGCTGACTTGGCAAATGAACGTAATCAATGGAGAGGCCTCTTTAAATTTTGCAGGCTATTGGAACCAATTGATTTGCGCACCATTTGTCTTATTTCTTTCCTATTTATGGATATTGAGAATAATTGTCTGGGGTAGAATACTTTACAAGATCTCTACTTTGAAGATCACTCTATTTCCTATGCACCCTGATCTATCAGGGGGTCTTGGTTTTTTAGGATATAGTATCCGTTATTTTTCTCCACTGGCCTTTGCTTTTTCAGTCATTGTTGCGGGAAATATGACTGATTTTATGTTGCTTGAAGGACTTCATTTAAATGATCTTAGATGGTTCGGTTTAGCTTACTTTTTATTTATAACATTAATTTTCTCATTTCCGTTATTGACCTTTGGCGGTCAGCTCAATAATGCAAGGGAACAGAGTGTTTTTCAAAACTATGATTATATCAATGGATTATTTCGGGAGTTGAGAATTAAGATGGCGAAAGGATTTGATGAAGTAAATCCTAATGACCTTACACTTCCGGATTATAGTGCAGCTGCTGATTTAAGTATGTTAGTTGATAATTCCTTAAAAATGAAATTAGTGCCTTTCATTTTTAGGGATTTTGTACCCTTATGGTTGATGGCCGGAATTCCATTCCTCGGTGTCCTGATTATCGAGATTCCAATTAACCAGTTATTTCAAGGACTCATTTCCTTTTTATTCAAATGATAGAAAAAACAATATGAAAGCGTGCATTACTAGTTGTCAAATAAATAAACAAATCCTTACGGATCAAGCTTTAAATATGAAATTGAAAGTAACTTAAATAATGTTTTATTATACTAACTAAATATAATACAAATGAAAACGATTAGTCTTTTTTGTTTTGCTCTAATGTTATCGATAGCGGGATTCTCCCAAATTGATAAAGATCAACTTGCCTTAGATGTGAGTAAGGCAGATGCCCAAAATACCCAACAATTAGAAAAATTGATTTGGAAAAGATATTCTACCGCTACTGTTGATGGGGAAGTAAAAGGAACATTAACAACAGAACTGAGTTTTAATGAGCACGACTCACTAATTGTTACCCCAATTGACCAACAAACAACGGTAAAACAAAAACCCGGAGTACGAGGAAAAATACAAGAAAATACAGCACAGGAAAATATGGATTACGTCGGAGAAGCGCTCCAGTTATCAATCAATTATGTTTACATGTCGAAAGGGCAACTGATCGATTTTTTTGACAAAGGAACAGTTACAGAGAATAATGGAATTATAGAAATTAAGGGAACAAATGTTTTAGTGAAAGGAGATGCACTTACCATTCATATTGATGCAACAACAAATTTGTTTTTGGATAAACATTTTACAAGTACAATGGATAATGATCCTGTGAGCGGGGATATTGTTTACGAAAAATTTTCAAATGGCGTAAATCATATTAGCACAACTTCAATCACACTACCAGCAAAGAAGGCACTAATAAGTGCTGTAAATAAAGACTATACAGCAAGAATTGAATAATGGATGTTTCAGTAATTTTAACCAATAAGGAATTATTTATAAGGAATGTATGCCGAAATATAAAGTGCTATTCTTTGTTTTTTATTCTTTTTACGAATGATAAATTTTATGCTTAATCAGATTCTGATATCTATTAATACTAATGTTACCACTCTTAGATTTGGTCTTGATTTTTGCTTAAATTCACAGTATAATTAATCTTTAGATTTATGAAAAAAGGTTTACGCATTATTACCTTAGCATTAAGTTTGATTATTGTTAATAAAGGGGATTCTCAGGTTTTGATTTCGATATTATTTGGAGATGCCTTAAATACTCCCAATATTGAATTTGGCTTAGTTGGGGGTGATAATATTTCATACTTCACCGATGTTCCCGGATCGAAAGCAATGGGTAATTTCAATATTGGTTTCTATTTCCATATCCTCTTAAAAGAGAATTCATATTTAAGTACAGGCGTACTAGTGAAATCAAATGTTGGCGCTACAGGGATGCCTACATATAGTATTGGTGATGCAGCCTTCGATTCTATTTATGCATCAGGTACTTTAACTAAAAAAATTAATTATTTCTATGTGCCTATTTTATTTCAACAGCGCTTTAATGATAATCGATGGTACCTAGAAGGAGGTTTTCAGATTGGCTTGCGAAATAAAGCAAATGATATTTTTGACCAAAGTGCTTTTAATGGAGATTTAAGCTACTCTACAAATGTTAGAGACGATTACAAACATTTTGATGTCGGATTAATGGGTGGGGCAGGTTTTAAATTCAAAAAGCAAATAAAAAGCATGGCCTTAGGAGTGAATTATTATTATGGCTTAATGAATGTTAACGCAGTTTCTGATACGCAAATCAGAAACGCATCTGCATACATCTATTTAAAAATCCCTATCGGAGCCAATGCCGAAAAATCAGCAGCAAAAGCAAAAGCAAAAGCTGATAAAAAAGCAGCTAAAGAAGCTGAAAAAACCAATAAGAAAAATTGACAATCTAATCTCTTTTTTTTAGGTTATGATTGGGCTTATAATAGCCTCCAATGTCTATCTTCTTTCCCTGAACTCCATTGAGCTCTGAAATGATAGTTGCTTCATTCGCTCTCGGTTAACTTGTCATGACCTTGAATTCTGTTTTTTAATTAAGATCAGTATTTTGTTTAGAAAGGGCTTCTGCCTATTAGCTAGGCAAATTAATTGTTATAAGTAATTATATATCAAAATATTAGACAATGAAATCTATAACGACAAATTCATTGTGCAGTAAATTATATTTAGCTTTAAAGGAAAAGGGTATACCCTAAAGTAATCTTTAGTTTATTATCCCATTCAAAGTAGCGCTCGGCCGCATGGCTTCTGACTCCAGATTTTGCTCGGGTTTGTAGTATCCACCAATGTTTACTTTTTTACCCTGAACCCCATTGAGTTCTGAAATGATCGCCTCTTCATTTGCCCTTAAGTCACTTGCAATGTTATTGAATTCCGATTTTAAATTAAGGTCAGTATTCTGTTTTGCAAGCGCTTCTGCCCAATATAAAGCCAAATAAAAATGACTTCCTCTATTATCCAATTCACCGACTTTTCGAGAAGGAGATTTATCATTTTCTAAAAATTTATCGGTTG
>JAHECK010000098.1 GCA_024641785.1 Flavobacteriales bacterium
ATCAGAATTTTTAATATTACGAGCCATTGATCGGGCATGTTTTATTATAGCATCGGCATCATATTCACATTGAGCATACAATTCTTCTTGTGTTCCATGCTCAATAAAATGATCCGGAATTCCTAATCTTGTCACTTCTGAAGAATAATGATTATCGACCATGAATTCAATGACGGCACTTCCAAATCCACCAATTATAACACCATCTTCGACGGTAATTACTTTGTTGAATTTACCAAAAATCTCATGCAAAAGGGTTTCATCGATCGGTTTAATAAAACGCATATCATAATGAGCGGCAGAAATACCTTCATTATTTAATGTTTCAACCGCTTTTTGAGCTTCTATACCAATTGGTCCAATAGTAAGAATGGCGATATCGGAACCGCTATTTATTTTTCTTCCGGTCCCCACAGTGATCGCTTTCATTGGAGTTTTCCAATTTACGATAGAACCAGTTCCTCTTGGATAACGAATAGAAAAGGGACCCATGTTTTCTAACTGAGAAGTATACATCAGATCTCTGAGTTCTGCTTCATTCATAGGTGATGAAACGATCATATTTGGCATAGATCTAAAAAAAGCAATGTCAAAAACACCATGATGTGTAGGACCATCAGCTCCAACTAAGCCACCTCTGTCCATGCAGAAAACTACATTCAATTTTTGAATACAAACATCGTGGATCACCTGATCTAATGCACGCTGCATAAAGGTGGAATAGATATTACAAAAGGGAACTAAACCTTGAGTTGCTAAGCCAGCAGAGAAAGTAACTGCATGCTGTTCTGCAATACCAACATCAAAAGCTCTTTCAGGCATTGCTTTCATCATGATATTCATTGAACTTCCTGATGGCATTGCCGGAGTTACACCGACTATTTTATCATTTTTTTCAGCTAGTTCTACAACGGTATGACCGAAAACATCCTGGAATTTTGGTGGAACCGGCGATTTGGGTGTGACTTTTATTATTTCTCCGGTTTCTTTATTGAATAAACCGGGAGCATGCCATACCACGTTATCTCCTTCTTCAGCAGGCTTAAATCCCTTCCCTTTTTTGGTAATGATATGTAATATTTTAGGGCCTTTAATGTCTTTTAAATCACTTAAAATTCGGACGAGATGATTCACGTCATGCCCGTCTACCGGACCGAAATATCTAAAATTAAGAGATTCGAATAAATTACTTTGGTTAAGAATGCTTGATTTAATTGCGTTTTCTACATTTTGAATAATAGATTGCGCATTAGGTCCGAATTTGGAAATCTTACCCAATAAACCCCAGACTTCATCTTTTACTTTATTGTAAGTATGCGAAGTAGTAATATCAGTGAGATATTCTTTTAATGCACCAACATTAGGGTCGATCGAACAATTGTTATCATTTAAAATAACCAATAGATCTGCATCCATCGAGCCTCCATTATTGAGCCCCTCAAATGCAAGTCCTCCTGTCATTGCCCCATCTCCGATAACAGCAATGTGTTTTATATCCTTATTCAAATATTTATTTGCAGCTGCCATTCCAAGTGCTGCCGAAATAGAGGTGGAAGAATGACCAACCCCAAAAGTGTCATAAATGCTTTCTGAACGCTTAGGAAAACCACTTATTCCATCTAATTTTCTGTTCGTATGAAAAACATCCTTTCTTCCGGTAAGAATTTTATGGCCATAGGCCTGATGTCCAACATCCCAAACAATTTGATCATCCGGCGTGTTGTAAACGTAATGTAGGGCTACTGTAAGCTCAACAACCCCAAGACTTGAACTGAAATGACCTCCTTTTTCAGAAACAACATGAATGATAAATTGCCTAAGCTCATCTGAAAGTGCGCTTAACTCATCTTCATTTAGTTTCTTAAGGTCGTAAGGAGTATTTATCCCTTCGAGTAATTTTCCAGTATTAAATTCAGTCATTTGTTTAATAAAAGTAATACAAAGTTAAACAAAAAATTTAAATATTGAATTTTAATATTCTTTTTTTGAGTTTGTAACTTTTTAGAACTTCAAAACGTCCTAGGTGCAAACTTAAAAACAAATATACAAATGAGAGCAATTTACACACTGATTATTATTCTTTTAGCTTCAGTCTCTTCTTATGGGCAATCGGATTCCATAATAGTAAATACGAGTGATCATGTTACCGTTCTTGTAAAGGAGGGACAGGTAGAAATAGCTAAAGATTCTGTAGACAAGAAGGTTAATTATATTCGTGTTTCCAGCGATAGTGAAAGAAATGACACTACACTTATCGAATTTGGCTCCTATGATATCGTAATTCAGGACGAATCAATTGAATTAAACAGGCGAAAATCTAAAGTAGGTGGAAGCAGTTGGCATGAACTCACCTATTGGGCAGGTATTGACATAGGTGTAAATGGATATATCATGCCGGATGGATCTTTCAATTTACCAAATACTGATGACTATGATTTCTTAGAATTAAACTGGGGCAATAGTAGAAGTTTTGCCATCAATCCTGTAGAATGGAAGATTAAACTTCATAAAAATTATATTGGATTAACTACAGGTTTAGGCGTTGAATGGAATAGCTATCGATTACTTGATCTGGATTGGAAAACTGCTTTCAATGCAGATTCAACCTATGGTGTTTATGATCCAAACAAAGGAACCAATAAGAGCAAATTAAGACTGATATATATAAATGCACCTCTGTTATTAGAATTTAATACCAGTAAGTATAGAAAAAACAATTTCCATATTGCTGCAGGGGTAGTAGTTGGATGGAAAATACAGGGAATGTATAAACAACGATACGAAAACGAAGGTGGAAAACATAAGGACAAAACCTATGGTAATTTTAATGTGAATCCATTCCGATTTAATGCGATGGTTCGTTTAGGATATGGAAGCGTAAATTTATTTGCAAGCTATTCGATCAATCAGTTATTCAGAGAAGGAACAGGTCCAGAATTGTATCAATTTTCTACTGGGATCACAATAGTAGGATGGTAAAAACTTCAAGATCTAAAATTTTAAAAGGGCAATTGAGAGATTGCCTTTTTTTGTTGATTTATTTTTTTTAGTGAAAGAATTTTTATTTTATTGGTTAAATACATAATCCTTAGGCATTTAACGTTGATAACTTATGTTATGCATGCATACTATTTTTATTCAATGCCTTATTTATTCTTTTAAAGCAAGGCTTTTTTAGTTAGATTTGTTTTCCAAAAAAAGTATAGAATGAAAATATTAGTTTGTGTGAGTAAATCTCCAGATACAACCACAAAAATCACTTTTAGTGATAATAACACGAAATTCAATGAAGACCGTGTTCAGTGGATTGTAAATCCTTACGATGAATGGTATTCTTTAGTGAGAGCATTAGAATTAAAAGAAGCAAATGGAGGGAGTGTTACTTGTATTTCTGTTGGAAAAGCAGATTACGATCCGATTATTAGAAAAGCATTAGCGATAGGAGCAGATGATGCCATTAGAATTGATGCGGAAGCGAATGATGGAATATTTGTTTCTCGTCAAATAGCGAATTATGCTAAAGACAAAGGCTATGATCTTATTTTTACCGGGAAGGAAACCTTAGATTACAATGGATATCAAGTTGGAGCGATGATCGCTGAATTACTTGATTTACCATTCGTTTCTACCGCACATAAATTGGATGTTAATGGAAATGTAGCCAAACTCGATCGTGAAATCCAAGGTGGTATCGAAGTAGTTGAAGTTGGAATGCCTTTGGTTTTAAGCGCTGCAAAGGATATGGCTGAGCAACGTATTCCAAATATGCGTGGTATTATGTCGGCAAGGACAAAGCCACTAGAAGTTGTTCCTGCAATTGATTTAGATAAAACAAGTGAGGCTATTTCCTTTACGCTTCCTCCTGAAAAGGGATCATGTAAATATATTGACCCTGAAAATGCAGGTGATTTAATTCAAATGCTTCATAATGAAGCTAAAGTAATCTAAGTATAACCGTAAAAAGATAAAGAAATGTCAGTATTGGTATTTGTAGATAATAGCGAAGGCAGTATTAAAAAAGCTGGATTTGAAGCGGTTTATTACGGTTCAAAAACAGCAAAATTATTAGGAAGTGATTGCATTGTATGCACATATGGCGAAATTGATAACGCTATTTTAGCTGCCCTTGGAAATTATGGGGCGTCAAAAGTAGTCCTTGCTAAAAATATAAAAACAAATGATAATCAGGTACTTACTCGATTTGTAAGTGAGGTAGCTGATAAGAATAATGCAGATACCATTATTTTTCCAATGGGTCCTACCGGAAGATCTGTTGCACCACGGGTTGCTATTCGACAAAATGCAGGAATGGTAAGTGGAGTAATAGCGTTTCCGGATATAGCGAATGGTTTTAGTGTAAAACGAAATGTATTCAGCGGAAAAGCACAAGGGAATTACAAGATCAATGCAGCTAAAAGAGTGCTTGGAATAATGGGAAATGCTTTTCCAATTGAAGCAGGTGATGGACAAGCAAGTGTAGAAGAGTGGAATGGAGATGCTGGAGCCAGCAAAGTAAAAGTGCTTGAAGTTAAAAAGGCCGGAGGTTCAGTTCCATTGCCAGAAGCAGAACGAGTTGTCTCTGGTGGACGAGGAATGAAAGGTCCTGAAAACTGGGGGATGATCGAAGAATTAGCAACACTTTTAAATGCACAAACCGCATGTTCAAGACCTGTTGCAGACATGGATTGGCGTCCTCATCATGAGCATGTTGGTCAGACCGGAATTGCTATTAGACCAGATCTATATATTGCTATTGGAATTTCTGGAGCCATTCAACATTTGGCTGGTGTAAATGGGAGTAAAGTAATTGTTGTAGTCAATACCGATCCTGAAGCGCCATTTTTTAAAGCAGCTGATTATGGAATAGTAGGAGATGCTTTTGAAGTGTTACCTAAATTAATCGCATCGGCGAAAGAATTTAATGCAAGTAAATAATAGAATTTAGATTTCATTAGACCCTCCATTTAATTTGGAGGGTCTTTTTTTTTGAAAAAAATTGTTATTTGAGTTATTAATATTTAATTAGAAATATATTCGCATTGATTATTTATTAATACTTCTTTTCATTGCAGGCAATCGAAGTTTAATTTTTATCTTTATATTCTTAAAAGTGCATTGAGCTTAAGTTAAATGGAAAAAACGGAACTTCAAATAAATGGTTTAACGCAAAGCCAGGCTTCAATTCATTCAAGTGCCTTTATCCTTTTATTAAAAGAGATCAATGGTCCTAGAACTCTCCCAATAGTGATTGCCCATCCTGAGGCGCAATCAATTGCTATTGAATTGGAAAAAATGAAGCCTAAAAGACCCTTTACACACGATCTTTTTAAAACATTTGCGAGTGCTTATGGAATCGAATTACAAGAAGTAATTATCTATGATTTAAAGGAAGGGATCTTTTATGCAAAGCTCATTTGTGATCAAAAAGGGAATAAGGTTGAAATAGACTCACGGACAAGTGATGCTGTTGCATTAGCAATTCGATTTAATTGCCCGGTTTATACCTATGAGTTTATACTTCGATTAGCCGGTACTGACCCAACGACTGAATCTAAGAAAGAAGTAACAGCCAAACCTAAAAAAGCAAAGGCCCAAAAAGATATTACAGCGCAACAATCGATTGAAGAATTGGAATTGGAACTTGAAAAGGCGCTTGAAATAGAAGACTATGAAAAAGCATCCAATATCCGAGACCAGATCAATCGAATTAAAAATCAACAATAGCGCTTTAATGAAAAAATATTTTACTTTAATTGTTCTTTTAATCACTCCTTTTATACTTCATGCTCAAGGTGCTATTGATATAAGTACTACCGATTCAATTCAAACTAACTTTAATGTTACTTCTCTTTTAAGAGGGATTTTAGGCTTATTTTCTCTAATAGTCATCGCTTATCTATTTTCAAATAATAGAAAGAAAATTCCATGGAAATTAGTAGGAATTGGTATTTCATTGCAAATTTTATTAGCAGTTTCAATACTCTATATTCCATGGATTGCAATTGGCTTTGATTTTGTCGGTAAGGGCTTTGTGAAAATATTGGATTTCACTACTGATGGAAGTCGCTTTCTATTTGGTGACCTTATGAATGTGAGTTCATTCGGGTTTATTTTTGCTTTTCAGGTATTACCAACAATCATATTTTTTGCAGCATTAACCTCCCTTCTTTTTTATTGGGGGATTATTCAAAAAGTGGTTTATGGACTTGCTTTGTTGTTAACAAAAGCACTAGGTATTTCGGGAGCAGAATCGCTTTCGGTAGCCGGAAATATTTTTTTAGGACAAACGGAATCGCCCTTAATGATCAAAGCCTATCTTGAAAGGATGACCCGGTCGGAAATTTTATTAGTGATGATAGGTGGGATGGCAACACTAGCAGGAGGAGTATTGGCGGCATATGTTGCTTTTTTAGGGGGAGATGATCCTGGTCAAAGGATTGTTTTTGCAAAGCATCTATTAGCTGCATCTATTATGGCTGCTCCAGGTGCAGTGGTTATATCAAAAATTTTAATTCCACAAACGGAGAAAATAGATACAGACGTCGAAATTCCAACGGAAAAATTTGGAAGTAATGCCTTAGATGCAATTTCAAATGGAACAGGAGAAGGATTAAAACTAGCTGTAAATGTCGGTGCAATGTTACTTGTGTTTTTGGCTTTTATTTCATTGTTTAATTTCATCTTTTTCAAAGTAGGTGAGTTAACACATATTAATGAATGGATCGTTACTTTTTCAAGTGGAAAATTTGATGGTTTAACACTTCAATTTGTTTTAGGTTATGCATTAGCACCTTTAATGTGGTTGATTGGAATTAATTCTGCGGATATTGCATTGGCAGGCCAATTATTAGGAGAAAAACTTATTCTGACTGAATTTATAGGCTATGTTAGTTTGTCTAATTTAAAAAGTGCAGGAGCATTTACCGATTATAAAACCATCATCATGGCTACTTATATGTTATGTGGATTTGCCAATTTCGCATCCATTGGAATACAAATAGGTGGAATTGGTTCTTTAGCTCCAGGTAAGCGTAAATTATTGTCAGAGTTAGGTTTAAAAGCACTTATTGGTGGAACTTTAGCTTCACTACTTTCGGCAACTATAATCGGGATGATTATCGGATAAGAAATGAACCCTTTTGAGATCAGAGCTCAACGAATACTAATTGCACCTTTAAATTGGGGCTTAGGCCATGCGACCAGAAGTGCAAAGCTCATTGAGATTTTAAAACAGGAGAATGAAGTCATCATAGCTTCAGATGGAGCAGCTCTACTTTGGCTAAAAAATGAATTTCCCGAATTAAAGTCTATAGAGCTTCCCGAATTAAAAATGAAATACTCAAAGCGTTTCGGAGCTGCGGCAGGTATTCTATTTCGCTTGCCTCATTTCCTTAATTCTATTAAAAAAGATTATAAAGAGACAAAAAAATTAGTCAATACGTATTCACTTGACCTTATTATTAGTGATAATCGATATGGTGTATATGATGAAAATTGCAGGTCGGTTTTGCTTAGTCATCAATTAAATTTGATCCATCCCTTTTCTTCTTTTGTTTCCTCTTCTCTTCAAATTCTTATGGAAAAATTTGATGAAATATGGGTTCCTGATGATGAGAATCATTCGCTAAGTGGAGAGTTATCAAAACCCGAAACAGATTTTAAAACACCTGTTTATTTTATCGGGCCATTAAGTCGATTTGCTTATTCTGCTGACAGTACAAAAAAAGACATTAAATTTTTATTGATCGCTAGTGGTCCTGAGCCATTTAGACTTCAGTTGATCGATTATTTTGAAGCAAATTTCCGCTTATTAAAAGAACAATGTCATATTGTTTATGGGTCAAAAAGGATGCAGAAAGTAAGTATTGAAGAGAATATTACAAGACATGCATTAGTAAATTCGACTGAGCTTGAAAGTTTAATAAAAAGATCAGAGGTCGTAATTTGCCGATCGGGTTATAGTAGTATTATGGATTTAATTGAATTAAAACAAAGAGCAGTGATTATTCCAACACCTGGACAATCAGAGCAGATCTATTTAGCAAAACATCATAGTGAAAACCCTTTGTTTGAATCTGTTATAAAGGATAAAGATCTACCATCTATTTTTAAAAAGTTACTCAAGGTTTAATTTGTAAGAACTGCGACAAAGTGATAATTTTAAAAATCTTTAAGATTGAACTTCCATTTCTATTTTTACCTTTGATTGAATGAATGAATAATTTTAAAGCATATTTTTATATATAAATTAAACTTATAAGACCATGAAAAAAGTAAAGCAAAACACAAAAACAGCAATCTTTGGAACTTTATTAGCAAGTACATTATTGATTGTTATGTTCGTAGGGATTAACACAGAAAAAGTAAGCTCTCAAAATGAAAATGCTATTGAGTCTAATTTATTAGCCGACAATATGATGAGCAGTGTTGCTTCCTTTGATGGAAAATGTGGTGATGAAAAAGCGAAAGAAGAAGGAACAAAAGAAGGGAAAGTGAAAAAGACAGATAAAAAATCTACTGATGCTTCTGCGACAAAAAAAGAGGATGATGCTAAAAAAGGGGAAGTAAAAGAAGAAGGAAAATGTGGAGATGATAAAGCTAAATCCGGAGAAGCAAAAGAAGAAGGAAAATGTGGAGATGATAAAGCGAAAGAAGGGGAGAAAAGTGGTGAAAGTAAATGTGGAGAAGGAAAATGTGGAGAAGGAAAATGTGGTAAATAAATCAAAATTATTACTTTGAAAGAGCCGCATCTAGCGGCTTTTTTTATGCTTCAATTTTTTATAGTATAACTAAAAACAGTTTTTTACGTTTAAAAGGGTATATGATGTATTTATTAACCACCGAGCAAAGTAAAAAAAGCGAAAAGCAAATAAAAGCTAAGATTTTAAAATCTGCTTATGATTTATTTATTTCCAATGGTTATCATAATGTGACTATTTTGAACATTGCACAGGAAGCATCTGTATCAAGAAATACGGTTTATAATTATTATCAGGGAAAATCTTCCATTTTAAAGAAGTTAATTGAAAAACATTTCAAAACAGGTGATTCTAAAAACAATAGTAAATTAAGTGGGAAAGAATACCTTAAATTTTTAATTGATCAAACTTTTGATCGTTTAGAAGACCATTGTGGATTCCTCAGAGTGATTTATCCTATGGTATTCTTCACTGATTCATTCAGCTATTTGAAGGAATTTCTTTTTGATTTTACTATTGGTCATATCAATCGCTTAGAAGAGGCATTTGCAGAATTAGGTTATAATGATCCTTACGATGAGGCAAGAGGTTTAATTACTGAAATAGATGGAATTAATTTGCACTATATGACTGTGCATGAGATGTATCCTGTTCAGGATATCAAGCAAATGCTTTATTCTCGTTATCAAATAAGCTGATTTTTTTCTTAATAGAATTCATGGTTTAATTTTTTTTAATTAATTTTGACCGACCGTTCAGTCAAAACTATGTGTCCAAGAAAAAAAATAGATAATGATCTAATAAAGGAACAGAGAAGAAAGGACATCCTTAGTGTTTCACTTAGGCTTTTTGCAAATCGTGGATATGAGTCTACATCTATTTCTCAGATTGCAAAAGAAGCAGGAATATCAAAAGGTCTTATATATACTTATTTTGAGAGCAAAGAAACCTTGCTTAAAAGTCTAGTATTTGATTTGAATTCAATGGAAGATGGGTTTTTAGAAGCCATTCAGGATGTTGATCCTTATAAAATGATGTTCAATATTTTTCAGTTCTATTTTGACATGTTGATCGAGAATAAGGATAAATTAAGATTGATCACTGCATTGACATTTCAAATTGAAAAATTCGAATTCATACAAGACTTCGCTTCCCAGAAAATGGAAGCTTATCTCACTCTATTTGAAAGTATCCTTACTAAGATGGGCTATGAAAAGCCAAAAGAAGAAGCAATGATCTTGGGAGTATTATTCGATGGTATCGCCATGCAATTTTTAGTCATTCATAATGATTATCCAATAAAAGAGATAAAAGCGTTTTTAATAAATAAGTATTGTAATAAAAAAGCAGAATAATATGAAGTCATTTTTTTCAATCTTTTTATTCCTTTTTGTTTTTATCATGAACTCAATAGCTCAAGACGCTACAGAGATCGTGAGAATAGCAGACGAAAAGATGCAGGGATTAAGCAATTATACAGTAATGACCATCAAGATCATCCGCCCTACCTGGGAGAGGGAAATGAAGATGAGGGCCTGGTCAAAAGGAAACGAATATTCATTGATCATCATAGATGAACCCGCAAAAGATAAGGGAACTGTCTTTCTAAAAAGGCAAAAAGAGATTTGGAATTGGCTGCCAAGTATTGATAAATCAATGAAGCTTCCTCCATCGATGATGATGCAGAATTGGATGGGTACTGATTTCACGAATGATGATCTGGTAAAGCAATCTTCAGTAGTCAATGATTATACCCATAAGCTAGTTGGGGATACTATTATTCAAAATTATGATTGTTATAAAATTGAAATGTTACCAAAGGAGGAAGCGGCTGTAGTATGGGGAAAAGTGATCCTTTTTATTGATAAGAAAGAATATATGCAGATGCGGGTAGAATATTTTGATGAGGATGGTTACTTGATCAACTTGATGAACTTTTATGATATAAAGAAGTTGGGAGGCCGACTTATTCCTAGCAGAATGGAAATGATCCCTGCAGATTCACCAGAGAAAAAAACGGTGATGATCTATAATTCAATAGAATTTGATATCGATATTAAGGAAGATTTTTTCAGTACGCAGAATATGAAACGCATACGATAAGAATTTTATAATTATGAGTAATATGATATTTAAAATAGCTCATAGGAATCTTTGGAGAAATAAACGAAGAAGCTTAATTACCATCGCTTCCATTACGTTTGCAGTGTTTCTTGCTTGCATTATGCGATCAATGCAATTGGGGTCTTACGAGCGAATGATTGAAAATTCGGCTCGGTTTTATACCGGATATATCCAAATCCATAAAGATGGATACTGGAATGATAAAATTCTCGATAATTGTTTTGAACCCGGACAAAATCTAATCGCAGATATAAATAATACTAATGGGGTATTATTGACTGTACCACGTGTTGAATCATTCGCTTTGGTAGCACATGGAACAAAGACCAAAGGTTCATTTTTAATGGGTATAGACCCTCTACTCGAAGACTCACTCACTCATGTAAAAGGAAAATTGATTTCAGGATCTTTTTTAGATCCGGATGACAAGGCAGTGTTGATTGCTGAAGGGCTTGCAAAATATCTTAAAGTTTCTGTTGGCGATACATTGGTTTTTCTAGGTCAGGGCTATCATGGTTCAAGTGCTGCAGGCCTATATCCGATTAAAGGAATACTGGAATTTCCTGTACCAATGCAAAATGGGCAAACCGTGTTAATGCCACTAA
>JAHECK010000204.1 GCA_024641785.1 Flavobacteriales bacterium
AAAGGGGCTTTTTATGTTTTGATTAAATAGTAACTAGTACTTAATAGCTAGAATTTAGAATTGGATGTAAAAATTGAATTGAATTCATTATACATTTTATACTAATGATTTTCCCTTCATAATTTCAGGCTTGGAAATTCCCATGATGCTAAAGGCAGTAGAGGCTATATCAGCTAAAACACCGTTATTTACCTGCTTCACCTTATCATCTAAAACAATAATAGGTACCGGGTTTAGAGAATGTGCAGTATTCGGAGAGCCGTCAGGATTGATCGCATTATCCGAATTTCCATGATCGGCGATAATGATAAATGAATAGCCTAACTCTCTTCCTGTTTTTACCACTTCTTCTAAAGTTCCATCGACCGTTTCTACCGCTTTTTGGATAGCAGAATACACGCCGGTATGACCCACCATATCAGGATTTGCAAAATTAAGAACCATCAGATCCGGTTTATTTTCTTTTAAGAAATCACAAGCTGCTTTTGCCACCTCAGGGGCACTCATTTCCGGTTGCAGATCATAGGTCGCCACTTTAGGTGACTTAATTACAATTCGTTGCTCTCCGTTAAAAGGAGTCTCTCTTCCTCCATTAAAGAAGAAAGTAACATGAGGATATTTCTCTGTTTCTGCAATTCGTAATTGAGTTAAGCCATTCTTAGAGATCACCTCCCCCATCGTTTCTTCCAGATTATCTTTTTCAAAAAGCACCTTCACTCCTTTATACTTATCGTCATAACGAGTCATGGTAATATAATTCAAAGGAATGGTTTTCATATTATATTCAGGAAGATCTTCCTGAGTTAAGGCAATAGTGATCTCCCTACAACGATCAGTTCGGAAATTAAATACAATAACTAGATCACCTTCCTTAATTTTCGCAATTGGATCCCCTTCAATTTCACAAACTGCAATAGGCTCAATAAATTCGTCTGTTATTCCATTATCGTATGAAGATCTCATTGCTTCCAAGGGATCAAGTGTTTTATGTCCTTCACCATAAACAAGAAGATCATATGCTTTTTTAACTCGCTCCCAACGCTTATCTCTATCCATTGCATAATAGCGACCAATCACTGATGCTATTTCAGAATGTTTATCAGAAATAAAATCAGCAAGAATTGTTAAAAATCCAAGTCCACTTTTTGGATCACAATCACGTCCATCGGTAAATGCGTGAATAAAAACTTTTTCATTTCCATTATTTTCTGCAATATCTAATAAGGCATGTAAATGGTCCTGAGTTGAATGCACACCACCATCAGAAACCAGGCCCATAAAATGAACATCCACATTTTTCTTTTTTGCATCATTGAGGGCTTCTATTAAAATTGGATTTTTCTCCAACTCATTTTCCTCTATGGCTTTTGATATTTTAACGAGATCTTGAAAAACAATTCTTCCTGCACCAATATTCATATGACCTACTTCCGAATTCCCCATTTGTCCTTTAGGTAATCCTACATTTTCACCGTCGGTTAATAATTGTGCATGAGGGTATTTATCAATTAAAGAATTAAAAAATGGGGTGTTACTATTAAAAATAGCATCCGACTTATCATGTTTCCCAATTCCCCAGCCATCTAATATGATCAGTCCAAGTTTTTGAATCTTTTTCATTTTTTAAAATATAAAGTAAATCGTGTACCAATTGGAATATTATCTTCCACTTCTATGCTAGCATGATGCATATCAACTAAACTTTTAATGATAAATAAACCTAGTCCGGTTCCTTTAACATTTCTCGTTTCTTCATTCTCGAGGCGATAGAATTTTTTAAATATCTTCGATCTGTTCTCTACCGGAATTCCCTGTCCCTCATCTTCAACTATAATTTTAAAGGAAGTACCTTCATCTTTCAAATAAACTGAAACCTGACTTCCTTTTGGACTATATTTTAAAGCATTTTCATATAAATTGATCACAATGGACTTTAAAGCCCAATCATCTACGTCAGCAACTACCTCTTTATCAAGTACTAATTTCGTTTTATGATCTTTTCCAATGGTCTGAATTGGTGTAGAAAGGATCTCTTCTATTAGTTGAGTAATATTTGTTTGACGAGGATTCATTTGCAGACCATGATCTTCGAGTTGAGTTGAAAATAATATCTTTTCAATGAGCATGTTTAGTCGGTCCGCTTCACTGATACCCTGATTGATCACTCGTTCTTTAATATCTTCTTTTAATTTATGCTTTTGTAATGTTTCTAAGCCCAAACGCACCGAAGCCAATGGTGTTTTCAACTCATGAGTTACTGATAGAAGGAAATTCTTTTGTTGTTTCGCAAGGTCCAATTCTCGATTAAAAGAGCGTTGAATCTGAAAAATACCCCAAACCATGATCAAGAGAAAAACCAGGCCTTCTCCACTTATCATTAGTATTTTATGATGATATAAAGGCTCCCAATCAATACCATTTTGATGCAATGCAGATTGTAATTGTAAATAGGTTTTGTTTAGTTTGATCAACAAATAGGTCCACCAAGAAAACTGCAATAAGGTATATGCAACTAAAAAATAGAATAAAAAATTAGCATGAATTCGTTTCTTTTTATTCATAGAAAGATAAATTTTAACAAAATCACATCCTTTTTTAATTGCAATATGAGTTCATTATTGAATAGTTAATTATGGTAAAAATACTTTTAAATTCACATAAAATTATAGTAGAATAGCGCTTTTAATTACTTTTGCGCCATAAAAAAGAAGCCATGAGTCTATTCTCTGATGAGGATTATAATTTTGCAAATTCATTGGGAATACCTGCATCTTCCTTAGACCAACAGTGGAAGAGACTTACTAGCGGTTTTAAAAGAATTGAATTAGCAAAAGCGGCCACGATTGGTGATGGTATCAGAAAATTAAGCGTATTAGAAAATAAAAAATATGCCGGTATTTTCGATCAGGAAGGGATAAATTATAAAATCATAAAATTCGTACCTGCATCTGGAGCAGCTTCAAGAATGTTTCTCCCTTTTAGAGAAATGATAGAAGATCCATTTAGTGATCAATCCGATTTTTTAATTTCATCGCTTTCAAAATTCCCTTTTTATA
>JAHECK010000205.1 GCA_024641785.1 Flavobacteriales bacterium
AATTGGACACGAGTCAAATTTCTTCTATCGAAAGCAGTTCGGAACCATTTTTTTCGATCGATTGGGATGGAGCTATTGTAAATGAAAATGGAATTCAATTCGAATGTTTTCCAAAACTGGATAAGGGTGTTTTATATCATTTAAACATTGATAAATTGATTGCTTGCCAGCAGGCTGATTTTTACCCTGAAGAAATTTTATTTTCCTTTCCCGAGAAAGCCAAACCCGGAGATATAGTGATAAATGAACTTTTATTTAATGCTTACACCGGTGCCAATGATTTTATTGAAATCTACAATCGAAGTGCTCATTTCATTGATCTGTTGAAGTGGCGCATCCTTGAAATGGAGAATGGTTTTGTTACAGAGGATGCCTCTGTTTCGAGTGATCGCTTATTAATTGCACCTAATGAGATCTTGGCCTTTAGTAAAGAGAAAGAAGAGTTGCCCTTTTATTATCAAAAAGTAAATGAAAAGCAATTGAGAACGATTCCTGATCTTCCTAATTTCCCTGATGAGGAGGCAGTAGTGCAACTTCTCAGTGAGGATTTTGTTGTCATAGATAGTTTACACTATAATTCATCCATGCATTTTTCTTTATTGGAGGATCAAAATGGGGTATCTCTGGAACGGATTCATCCCGATCGGCCCAGCAATGAGGCATCAACATGGGTTTCCGCGTCAGAAAGCGTTGACTTTGCGACTCCCGGTTATCAGAATTCGCATTATTGGAATGGAGCTGAAAGTAGGGCGAAGATCGAAGTGGAACCCCTTGTTTTTACACCAAACAATGATGGAGAAAAGGATCTTCTTCACATTCATTTTAATTTGAATGAAGGGGGTTGGCAGAGTAATATTCTAATTTACAATGACCGGGGTATGATCGTAAAAGATCTGCGATCTAATTATTGGATAGAGAATAGGGGGAGCGTTGAATGGGATGGAATGGCTAATAATAATGAACTAGCCTCGGTTGGCATCTACATTGTCTATTTCGAAATATTTAATGCAAAAGGAGAACAATTTACTTTTAAGAAAGTCTGTGTTTTGGGAAACTCGAATTGATTTCTTAACCCTACTTTTATCAACTAAAATCATCTTCCATGTGACCCTGAGCTTGTCGAAGGGCGTTATACTACCCTTCGACAAGCTCAGGGTCACATACAGGGATTGATCGTCTATCTTCTATTTTGCACCTTCTCTCTCCTGATCTTCTTTTTACAAGCCTAATAATACTTCCATCGGATCCTTCGATCCAAAGATCATACGTTCTGGGTTTTCCAGCATCTCTTTAACTTTTACTAAAAAGCCAACCGATTCTCTTCCGTCAATAATTCGATGGTCGTAAGAAAGGGCTACATACATAATTGGAAGAATAACTACTTCGCCATTCACCGCCATAGGCCGTTCAACGATATTATGCATCCCTAGAATAGCACTTTGAGGAGGATTGATAATCGGTGTGCTCATCATCGATCCAAAAACACCACCATTGGTGATAGTGAATGTTCCCCCGGTCATTTCATCGATAGTAATTTTTCCATTTCGTGCTTTACCGGCCAACTCTTTGATCTCATTTTCGATCTGAGCCAAACTCATCGTTTCGGCATTACGAAGCACAGGAACCATCAAGCCTTTTGGAGAGCTCACTGCGATTCCAATATCCGCATAGTCATGGAACACGATCTGATTGTCATCAATCTGAGCATTCACAGCAGGAAAATGATTTAAAGCTTCACAAACTGCTTTTGTAAAAAAGGACATGAAACCCAAACCAACTCCATATTTCTCCTTAAAGGTCTCTTTATATTTTGCACGAATATCCATGATCGGTTTCATGTTCACTTCATTAAAAGTGGTTAACATGGCCGTTTCATTTTTTACGGCAACCAAACGTTGAGATAGTTTTTTTCTTAGCGAAGACATTTTCTCCGATCGCTTTTCTCTTGTTCCTCCCCATGAAGTGATCGCAGTAGCATCCATTCCGCCCGAAAGGGCATTCAGCACATCCTGTTTTACAATTTTTCCTTGTGATCCGCTTGGATGAACCTGAGTAGATTTTAATCCAAGCTGACTCATCATATTTTTGGCAAGGGGAGTAGCAGCTACTTTAGTTTCCGGAACTTCCGCCTTTATGCTTTCTTTCTTTTCTACACTTTCTACTTTAACTTTAGGAGCAGTATTTTCTTCTACTTTAACTTCAACTTTTGATTGTCCGGCAGGTCGTTCAGCATCCATGTCGATCAAACATACTACCTGTCCTACTTCTACTGTTTCTCCTTCTTCCGCTTTTAATGTAACAATTCCCGACTCTTCAGCTGGCAATTCCAATGTGGCTTTATCCGAATCGATCTCAGCGATTGCCTGGTCTTTTTCAACCCAGTCGCCATCCTGAACGAGCCAGGTAGCGATTTCGACTTCGGTGATCGATTCTCCCGGACTAGGTACTTTCATCTCTAATATTGCCATGATCTAAAATCTAAAGAGTTTACTTTTTACTTTTTTTATAATTTAAAATCCTATCAATTACAGCCTGATGTCTCATATCTGCCAGTTGAGAAGAACCTGGAGCCGGACTGGCGGAAGGTGGATTGGCGATCAATTCGAGATCAACCTTTCTGAACATACGGAACATATAACTCCATGCACCCATATTTTCAGGCTCCTCCTGTGTCCACACATAAGAAACATTTTTACCATATTTCTTTATGATCTCGTCCAGTTGTTTTTCAGGAAGGGGGTATAATTGTTCCATCCTTACCAATGCAAATTCATCTTTGTTTTTTGCTTCATCTCTTGCTTCCAGCACATCATAATAAAGTTTTCCTGATAAAAGTACAACAGTTTTTACCTTTTTCGGATCGGCAGATGGGTCATCAATCACTTCCTTAAATCTACCTACGGCCAGTTCCTCCATTTTGGATACCGCCTTTGGATAGCGCAGTAATTTTTTAGGCGTAAAAATGATCAAAGGTTTTCTAAACGTCCGATGCAATTGTCGTCTAAGTAAATGGTAAAAATTAGCAGGCGTTGTGCAAT
>JAHECK010000206.1 GCA_024641785.1 Flavobacteriales bacterium
TGCATTTCTATCGATGATCAAATCTTCAGACATAGGACAAAGATAAGATAGATTGTAAGATGTCTTTAATGAAATTCAAATAGAAAAATTAAACAAAGCGATCATCTACTTCCATTACGTGCCCACATTTTTTGCAGGTTCGTAATTCTTCAGACGAATAAAATTTCTTGAATACCGGAAAGAAATCGTTTTCAATACTGGTCAATGGAAACTTTTCCTCATATAACTTATGATTGCATTTATCGCAAAACCACATTAATCCATCTTGTTCTGATTTTTTTCTTTTCATCTCTATCACTAGTCCAACTGTATTTGCAGGTCGGATAGGTGAATGTGGAACCATAGGAGGTAATAGAAATATATCTCCTTCTTTTATTGGAACATCTACAGACTTTCCATCTTCCTGGATCTTAACAAGAATATCTCCTTCCAATTGATAAAAAAACTCTTCCGTTTCGTTATAATGGTAATCTTTTCTTGCATTTGGACCACCAACGACCATCACAATAAAGTCGCTATCCTCATAGACTTGTTTATTCCCTACTGGAGGTTTTAATAAATGGCGATGTTCATCGATCCACTGTTTAAAATTGAAAGGGCGAATGACTGACATATTATTTAAATTTTTCTATTCGATAATGAGTCTTTGAACTGAAATGCTTTGATCGTTTAAATTGATCAATTTAATTAAATATAAACCGGAAGTTACCTCCGGTAAAGTAATGCTTTGAACATCATTTAAGGATAAACTTAAATTCTTATTCCAAATAGTTTTTCCGGATATTGAAATTATCTCAACTATAAAATCACTTCCTTTAGAAAGGTTTTGAATATTTATCGTTCCATTACTTGGATTAGGATAAATACTAAATTGAGGTTTAATTACATCTTCAATTCCGATAACAACACCTCCACAAGAAATGCTCAGGTATCCATTGTCTGTTTGGGTATTTGTTGAACTTTCGCCACAAGCTCCTACCTCATTAAATCCGATAAATAAAGTTCCAGTATATGGAGCAACAAAACTAATTTCACATGATTCTTCCCAGGCAATAATATTTTGATTGCTATCTAAAATAGCGATCTCTACAGGCCATGATCCCGCTCCTTCTCCTTCGCATACACTTACGGTATATTCAACACTTTCCAAAAAATTAAGTACCTCATAGCTTTCTGATGCCCATATAGATAATATATCTAAGGTATAGGTGGGGCATAATCCATTTGTGTCAGGGACAGGTGCTCCTTCGAATTCGGAGTTAAAGTCGCCCCAAGGGCCAGCTAACCATGTTAAACAAGTATCTGGTTGGGGAATAATAGCGCAAGTTACCGCGCTGATGTTTAAAGTATATTCATTAAACCCTCCTAAACTTTCATCTGCGACTACTGGATAATAATAAGTGCCTGCCGGTAGACTGCTATAGTTCATCGCCTGGTTTCCGTCTGTGCAAAGATCTGTATTTAAACTTCCGTTTTGAAAGATATTTCCAATATCACAACTATTAAAAAGACTATTGAATATAATAACCGGGACAGGACTTGAACCACAAAAATCAAGTGTTACATCTGCGCAAGCATCTATAGAAAAGGCTTCCCATATATGTGCTACACCCATATTATTTTCATCAGTGGCATTTGTTCCGTTCCCATTAACTGTAACAACCGAACCATCAACTGTTACTTCAGCTATATTGGCATTTTCGCATTCATTATTTGGTGGAAGAATAATTGGAACGACACTATTTACTTCAAGCTCATAAGACCCTGACGAATTTGTCCAGGTCCCGCATTGAATATAATAGGTTCCTGCAGCTAATTCTTCTGTAATGATATACGACATCCAGTTAGATCCGGAAATGTCTTCAGAGCAATATAATTGATTGTAGCTCGGTTCGCTGTCACATCCACTTACCTCATATAATGCAATATGAGAATCATTACTCGTTCCTGGATTTGTTGTGATCTCTATTCCCGTAGGCTCATCAAGTACAATAAGATACCATAAGTCACCATCCATATGATTCCCCCAACAAGAAGCTTGAGGTCCAAAAGTGATTGCGTTTATATTATTAACTAATACAATCCCTCCATCTAACATAACAGTATCAGCATCACAGGTCAGGTTATTCCCTGGCAAAGTGATAAACTCATAACCCGCGACACTACTTGTATCATCAACACAATATGCCCGAATAAAGTAATCATAAGAGGTCTCTGGATTAAGATCTAAAAGTTGATAATTGGCCTCGGTCAAACTATCAACAATGGTTCCCTCACCTATTGTAAACCCATCTAATCCCCATTCAAGTCTCCAATAAATGGCATCGCTTCCGACTGTCCATGAAAGATCTGCACTGGTGGCGCTAATATTATCTGCCGTCAAGCCTGTGGGCTGATCACACTGTGCAATAGAAAAGAAAGGAAGAAAGATCCCAAAAATCAAAGCGCTTACATATTTCATATAGGTTTTATTTTTCCCAAAATAACACGAATAGCCTTTAATACACAAAAAATGAAAGAAAAAAGACCTTCTTATTTTCGAAGATAAAAAAAGGCGAGCTAAATGCTCGCCTTTTCAATACTATTATTAAAACTGATTATTTAATGATCATACGTAAAGTACGATGATAATTTTCATCAGTATTTGTCATTTTAACTAGATAAACACCAGTGTTTACATCTGTAGAGTTGATCTCAGTTCGGTCGTTGCTGTTCATTTGAACTTGTTCACTATAAACAACTCTTCCGGTTACATCGATCAATTCGATAATGTAATTTCCAGTTACACCTTCGTTAACGATACTAAACTGACCGTTATTTGGATTTGGATAAACCGTGAAATTAGCTAAAGTAATGTCTTCAACACTATTAGCTCCTTCACATGTAAGGGCTGGGAATCCATTGTCAGTACTTGTGTTTGAAGAAAGGCTTCCACAAGCTCCTACTTCATTGATACCAAGAATATAGGTTCCATCATAAGTAGCAGTCCATGAAATTGAACAAGTATCAGAAAGGAAAGCAACCA